>DAISJE010000031.1:0-16667 GCA_036821665.1 Bryobacteraceae bacterium
TCCCGGAGTTGCTGGTGCACGATCTGCGTCGGACGGCCGCCCGCAACATGCTACGTGCCGGTATCCCCGAAAAGCAGATCATGCTGATCGCTGGCTGGAAAACTCGGAGCATGTTCGATCGCTACCACATCGTCGACGAACGCGACATCCACGAAGCCGGGAAAAAACTGGCCCGCCATCTCGCGGAGAAGGCCCAACTTCTAAAAGTAGGCACAAAAGTAGGCACAGTTGATCACGATGAAAACCCGGTGAGATCTAGGGAAGGCGAACCGGTTCAGTGACTTAGGCTGGTGCGCCCGGACAGATTCGAACTGCCGACCTTCTGGTTCGTAGCCAGACGCTCTATCCAACTGAGCTACGGGCGCAACGACCTCAGTATAACAACGGACGGCGGGCCTTCTAAGGCCCTCATCAGGAGCGTTTCTGCGCGGATTCGTCGATCGTAAGGGTTTGGACGCAGTTGCGGCCGCCCGCCTTGGCACGATACAGCGCTTCGTCGGCAACTCGCACGAAGAGATTCGGATCGCGCTCCGATGCAACCGAGACGGTAACGCCGAAACTGGCGGACACGAAAAGTTCGGCGCCATCCACCAGCATGGCCGTCGTCTGGAGTTTCTGCCGCATGCGCTCAGCCTGGTTTTTCGCCGCTTCAAGATCGCAGTTGGGGAGCACTACAAGAAATTCCTCGCCTCCATAACGGCCTACCTGGTCGTATGGGCGCATATTGCCACGCAAACGCGCCGCCGTTTCGCGAAGAACCGCGTCGCCGGCGAAGTGTCCATAGGTATCGTTGATCTTCTTGAAATGATCGATATCCAGCAAAATTACGCCCACTGTGCGATGGTCGCGGTGACAGCGTGAAATCTCCTGTTCCAGTGCCGCAGAGATAGCCGGCCGGTTAGGTAGCATCGTGAGCAGGTCTTTATTGGCGCGCTCGCGCAGCTCTTCGCGGGCCTGTAAAAGATCCATCTGCAAGTCGATAATGCGCTTCCCGGCACGCAACCTCACTTGTAACTCGTGCTGATCGAAGGGCTTGACAATGTAATCGTCCGCGCCCGCCTCCAAGCCTTCCACCGTTTCGCCTTTCGTGTTCTTGGAGGTGAGCAACAGTATATAGGTATACGGCTCGCGATGGGTTTCCCGCACCCGCCGGCAAACTTCGGGCCCGGTTAGGTGAGGCATAACCCAATCCAAAATGGCCATCGGGGGAGGATCGGGTTCCGCGAGAATTTGCCAGGCCTGTTCGCCGTTCTCGGCCAGGACGACGTCATAGCCCCAGTGCGCCAGCGCGCTTCGCAACATGGCGCGGGATGTTGCGCTATCGTCCGCTATTAAAACCTTCATATTGAACCGAAGCTGTGCCTCGCTAAGAAACTAATCGTCCATTCGGACTCAAACATTAGTCCGGCAGGGTGGCAAAGCTCTACGCCATTTATTTCTGGCTTTGCAAACGAAGGCAAATAAATGTCGTTTCTCCCTTTAACGCTTTAGTGCCAGTCGGAACAATAGCGCAATAAGCGCATCTGTCGAGCAACTCGCACCCACCCTATATTATGGGTGTGCCGCTCGATTTTTAGCCATTGTCCCGGCAAGTCGAGTGAAGGAGCTTTGCATGAACAATTCTGTACTCGTGCCCATGGTTGTAGAGCAGACCTCGCGAGGCGAACGCGCCTACGATATTTACTCGCGCCTGCTGAAGGAAAATATTATTTTCCTTGGCACGCCAATCGATGATAATGTCGCCAATTTGATCATGGCCCAGATGTTATTTCTGGCCGCCGAAGACCCGGAACGTGACATTTCTCTTTACATCAATTCTCCCGGGGGATCCATCACGGCAGGTCTTGCCATCCTGGATACTATGCGGCTGATCGAACCGGATATCGTGACGTATTGTCTGGGCCAGGCAGCGTCGATGGCCGCCGTGCTGTTGGCGTGCGGTACCAAAGGCAAGCGTTTCAGCCTCCCTAATTCGCGTATTCTGATTCACCAACCGTCGATGAGCGGCTTGGGCGGCCAGGCTGCCGATATCGATATTTATGCCCGTGAGATTTTGCGCATGCGACAGTCTCTGAACGAAATCCTCGCAGACGCTACCGGCCAGCCGGTTGAAAAGATCGCGCGGGACGTCGATCGCGATTACATTCTGGAGCCGGCGGCTGCTCTCGATTACGGGATGATCGACCGGGTCATCACAAATCGCAGTGTTACACCGGTGCCAACCCGGTAATCTATCCTTACAGAAAAAACTGGGCGTACTAGCCCTGCAGGGGAGCAAAGCCGGTGAAAACGCCGGCGTGCTCGCTTCTCGCTAATGCATGGCGTGCGAAGAGGTTAGGATTCCGCGCTAACGATTTCGTGCTATTCCGAGCCCGTAGCGACACTATGTAGTTTGGAAACCGCTACGGGATTTGGAAAACATACGAGTGCTTTTGCCTTGACCGGGAAAACGCGCCTGAGTTAGAGTAATGGTTCCGTTAAGATTTACTAAACTATAAAGCGCGCTTATCAAATAATGCGACGACTACAACCCTTTGGGGCTGGATTGATTCTTTTGATCGCAACGGTGGGGGCATCTAGCGCATTGACAAGTCGCGCCTCCATAAGCGGCTTAAATCTGGCGCCAAGAGCAGCTACAAGCGGCGCAGTGGCCGCCGAACCAGGTCCCGATGCTGCAGACTTCTCGCCGAGCGCGGTCAGCTCGTCGGTCAGCGATAGCAGCGCCGTCCATTCGCAGGAAGCCGATGAGCGATTGAATAGCGCAGATACGCATTTAAATAATGGTCGCCGCCTATATTTTCAGGGCAATTTGGACGGTGCGCGCCGCGAATTCGACCTCGCGGTAGATGCGTTGCTGAATGCACCTGATTCGCTGCCCGACCATCGTCGAATCGAGCGTAGGCTGGACGAGATTTGCGATTTGATCTACCGTTTTGACGTGGAGAAGCTAGGGGCGGGCCAGAGCGAGCCGGAGCAGGATTCCGTAGCTTTCGACGCTGCACCCATCGACGAAATCAGCCACATGACGTTTCCGGTGGATGAGAAGCTGGCGCCGAAACTGAAAACGGAATTGAACCAGACCAGTTCCGGGATTCCGCTCGACTTGTCGGACCCCGTGCTGAGCTACGTTCATTACTTTTCGACCGATCGCGGACGCAAGATTCTCCTGGCAGGGTTACAGCGCTCGGGCCGCTATAAGGCGCTGATCGAACGCATCTTTGCCGAGGAGGGCGTCCCGCAGGAATTGGTTTACCTGGCTCAGGCCGAATCGGGATTTCTGCCGCGCGCCATATCGAGGAAGAATGCGGTCGGAATGTGGCAATTCATCGCAGGAACGGGCGCGACTTACGATTTGGTGCACACCTCCGCTTTTGACGAACGCTTCGACCCCGAGAAAGCTACCCGGGCAGCAGCAAGATACCTGAAGGATCTGTACACGCGCTATGGCGACTGGTATCTTGCCATGGCCGCTTATAACTGTGGGGCGGGGGCTGTTGACCGTGCAGTGGAACGCACGGGCTACGCGGATTACTGGGAGTTGCTGAAACGGCATGCGCTTCCCAAAGAGACGGCGAATTACGTTCCTATCATTCTGGCCATGACTATCATGGCCAAGAATCCGCAAGACTACGGTTTAGAAAACATCGAGACCGATCCGGCTGTTGAATACGACAACATTCAACTGGCAGCCTCGACGAATCTCAATCTGATTGCCGATGCGACTATGCAGCCGCTTTCGGTGATTCGCGATCTGAACCCCTCTCTTCTGAAGACCGTCGCGCCGGCGGGATTCCAGATACACGTGCCGAAGGGTACCGGTGCGAGCGCGCAAACTGCACTTGAAACGGTGCCTGCCGAAAACCGGCTTGCCTGGCGCCTTCATCATGTCGAAGCAGGCGATACCCTGGCGACTATCGCCAAATCGTATCATCTGGCTCCGGAACGCATCGTTGCAGTGAACCAGGCGACGGACTCCCTGGAAGCGGGCGACATTCTGCTGATTCCCGCTGTCTATCACGCAGAGCCGTCCCGAACGACCAGGAGACATCGCAGCAGAGCCTCGTCCGCTAAAAGCCGTCAGGCCAGCAGTTCGCGCGTCCGCAAAACGAGCGCCCGAAACAGCGCTCATGTTGCCGCCTCCCGTCGCGTTCCAACGCAGATTTTGCGGCGCAAAGCCGCAGTTCGCACCGCCAGCCTGCGTCAATAAGGCGCCTCAGGCGTTTTTAAAACTCAAAGAAAATCCATTTTGTCGCGCTTTCTCGCTTGCAGTTGTGCGCCGCTTGTGAAATCATTTGGCTTCGCGCATCATCTCGATGCATAGTAAGTTATGACGAAGGAGGAGAGCGTGAGATTAGAGTACTGGCTCAGGCCGGACGATGAAGACGACGACTTCGACTATGAAGATGAACATGTCGAACTGGAGTCCGATAAAAACGAGTACGACGATGAAGACGAAGAGGACGAAGACTTGGAAGACGCGGAAGCTGAAAAGACATCGGCTCTAACCAGGAAGCCCCAGGAAGCGTCTGCTTCGAATGTAGCGCGAGAGAGTTCGGCTGGCGGAACCGGCGAGCAGGCCCAAACGGGCGCGAGCAGCGAAGCGGCAGGCAAGGCTTCCGACGCAGCCGGCGGCGAGAAAGCTGGCACGGCGCCCGCTCGCAAGAAATCCGCACCGGCCGTCAAGAAAACGCCTGTCAAAGCGGTAGCCGCTGCGCAAACGAAAGCTACGCCAAAGAAAGCGGCGTCCAAAAAGGCCGCCCCTAAGAAAGCCGCAGCCAAAAAGGCAGCACCTAAGAAGGCAGTGAAAAAGACAGTAAAGAAGGCCGCCAAGAAGAGCGCCGGGAAAAAAGCCGCACCGAAAAAAGCTGCGCCAAAGAAGACGACGCCCAAAAAAGCGGTGAAAAAGGCGGCTCCTAAAAAAGCGGCGCCTAAGAAGGCCGTGAAAAAAGGGGCAAAGAAGGGCGCGGCTAAAAAGTCTTCAAAGAGAAGATGAATGGTTGCGCCGGGCCCTGTCCTGAACGCCCTGCCCGGCGCTCCATCCCGCAAGATGTGCTCCTACGCGGGCTGTTTCCGAACTACCGAGCGGCAGCGCTCGAAAAGTTCCAGCAGCGCCTCGGCATATTCTTCCGCTGACCGGGGGCCTTTGCCTCCAAACCCTGCAACCGGGGTGCCCTTGCCATAACCGGTGGTCACTGCGACAAATTTCATTAGTTCGAGCGCTACTTCATCGGGGTTGGAAGGCGGGTGGTTTTCCGCTTTTTCTTCGGCCATTCGTTTGGTTTGCTCCTTGTTTTGCACAATAAGATCTAGCCTGATTCTCTCATCCGCTTCCGCCACATGCCCGTCCGCGCGCGTAAACTGATCCGCAAGATGCGTGGGGGCGCGCAGGCTCACCTGATCGAGGCGGATGACGGCGAGTTCTACGTTTTAAAATCCATCAACAATCCGCAGCATCGCCGGATTCTCATTAACGAATGGCTGTCGTGCGCCTTCCTTCGCTATCTCCAGATATTCGTGCCCGAAACCGCATTAGTTGAGCTTACCGAGGAATTTGTAGCAGAACATCCGGATTTATATCTCTCGCTGGGGTCGCGTCGCGAACCGATTCCGCCCGGCATTCATTTCGGCTCCCGGCTTGCTGTCCACCCGGATCGGGTAGCCATCTTCGATTTTCTTCCGGATAAGCTGTTGAACAAGCTGGAAAATCGGGTCGATTTTCTGGGAACCCTGGTTTTCGACAAATGGGCCGGAAACGCGGATTCGCGACAAGCCGTGTTCTTTCGAGCACGCGCGAAACACTGGACCCCGCTAAAGGGAGATGCACCCGCAAAGATCGGTTTTTTTTCGCAAATGATCGATCACGGATTTGTTTTTAATGGGCCGCACTGGCAATTTCAGGATTCCCCGCTGCAAGGTTTGTATTTTCGAACGTCGGTCTACGATGAAGTCCGATCCATAGATTCCTTCCAGCCCTGGCTCGACATGGTGGAGCACTTTCCGGTCGAAGTAATCGATTCGGCCTGGAAAGAGATTCCGCGGTATTGGCTGGATGGAGATGAGGACGAGCTGGAGCAAATGCTGGAGAGGCTCATAAAGCGCCGGGTGCGCGTCTCCGCGCTGATTCACGAAGTACAGCGGAAGCGCACTAACGCGTTCGCAAATTGGCGCTGATTTGCGCTGCGAGATCCCGGGCAGTCAAGGGGGCCAGCAAGATCCCGTTACGATAATGCCCGTAAGCCAAATAGAGCCGCACGGAATGCCATGTATCGACGTGAAGTTCGTCGCTTGCGGGACGGAAGCCGATCCATTTTTCAGACGGGACAGTTTCCTGAAGATGCGGCAGCACGAACCCTGCGGCCGCTGCCAGCTCTGAAGCGATGTCGGGGTCTACCGCGCGATTGAATCCGACATGCTCGACCGAAGCGCCCGCGATCAACAAGCCGTTGGCACGCTGCAGAAGGTATGTGTGGCCGTGCCGGATAATCGTGCTACATGTCTGCTCGGGCTGCGGGTATCCAATTAAATGACCCTTAACCGGTTCGGCAGCCGGCAAGGGCGGTACGCCTGTGATTGCGATGGAGTCGCTCCATGCGCCGGCGGCGATTACCAAGGTATCGTAGGCTCTCTGCCCGCGGCATGTTTCCACGACGACTTCGCCGTCGTCAACAGCGGCGGCCGCTATGGGGCAATTGTCGATCAAATCCGCGCCCAGTGCTTTGCAGGCGCCCCGGAGAGCGGCTACAATCTCACGCGGATTTACGATGGCATCGCCCGCATAGAAACGGGCGCCCGTAAGATCTGGGATGCGAACACGAGGCCAGAAAGCCGAAACCTGGGTCGGGCTGAGAGGTTTCGATGCAATTCCAATTTCCGCCTGACGGCTGGCGCGGGTCTCCAGCGCGTCCAGATCTTCTTTCGAGTAGGCGAGATCCAGACTGCCGCATTCCTGATAATCAATCCGGCAGCCGGATGCGCGCTCAAGCTCTTGAACAAAGGACCCGTATAGCCGGCGCGATTCTATGGAAAGCGACGCCAGACGCGAGGCCGCCTCAATCTCCCCTCCAGGCGCGAGCATCCCGGCGCCGGCCCAGCTCGCTTCTCCGCCAATGATTCCCTTATCGAAAACCGTTACGGAACAGCCTTGCTGCGCGAGACGCCACGCAATCGACATTCCGATGATGCCGCCGCCCGCGATGCCGACCGATATGCCGGAATCATGCCCGGCCGCAAAAGTTTCGTTTGCCGCCGGTTCGGTATTCACGCCGGTTCCTGTAAGGGCTCCGGCTCCGCGCTGGCGCGCTTGACTACCTCCAGAAAGGCTTTTGCGGCATGACTTAGAGCGCGTCGCCCAGGATAGACGAGGCGAATCTTACGTTCGAGATTCAATTCCCTCACCCGTATTTCCCGTAGAAGGTTCTGCTGAAACTCCTGCTCCACACACATGCGCGGCACGAACGCAACTCCTTCGTTGTCCTGCACCAGCTTTCGAATGGTCTCGATGGTCGGCATCTCCACATCCATGTTCAACGGAACTTTATGGCGCTGAAATTCCCGCAACACAGCTTCCCGATACGGCGAGAGCACATTATGAGCAATGAACGTCTCCATGTCGAGCTCGGTTATGGAGACATCGGTCCGGTTGGCGAACCGGTGCTTCGGTGAAACGATGAGGGTCAAGCGATCCGTGTAGATCACTTGTGAGAGAAGGTGATCGTCGCCGGGGTCATAGCTAATCACACCTAACTCGAGCTCTCCATCGAGCAATTGCGACGGAATCTTACTGGATTCCGATCTCCGCACTTGCACCTTCACCTTGGGAAAGAGACGGCGGTATTGCTCGATATGCCGAATCAGATAAAGAGAGGTGCTCTCGTTTGCTCCTATCGCGAGCCGGCCGGCATAATTGTCCTTTAACTCACGCAGTGCATTCTCGAGATCCGCTTCGAGGTTCTGAAAACGCCTGGCGTATTCCAGAACAACACGACCGGCGTCCGTCAGCAGTAACTCACGACCGGACCGGTCTATTAATTTCTCCTTTAGATCGCTTTCAAGGCGCTGAATAGCAATAGAGATAGCTGGCTGAGTACGCAGTAGCTTTTCGCCCGCCCGCGAAAAACTGCGCTCCGTGGCAACGGTAAGGAAAACTTTGAGGGGATATAGTTCCATAACGCCCCGACCCTAGGCGTCGATGACCATCATTATAACTTATACAAGGTGCGAAAACTATAAATTTGCATAATCCAACTCATTTCTTTAGGATGAAGGAAAGCTTCCGAATAGGAGTACCCCGTGAGCCGAGTCTACATCTTTGATACCACTCTGCGAGATGGCGAGCAGTCACCTGGATGTAGTATGACGATGCCCGAAAAGTTAGAGATGGCAGGTGCGCTCGTAGAGTTGGGGGTGGACATTCTCGAGGCTGGCTTTCCTATCGCCTCTGATGGTGATTTTGAGGCTGTGGATGCAGTAAGTCGCCAATTTCCGTGGGTACAAGTGGCGGCGCTTGCGCGCGCCTGTACACTCGACGTAGAACGGGCGGCGCAATCTCTGCGTCATGCGAAGCGGCCACGCATTCATACCTTCATCGCGACCAGCGACATTCATTTGAAGCACAAGCTTCGCAAAAGCCGGCAGCAGGTAATGGATGACGCCGTCGCGGCCGTCAGCCTGGCGCGAAATTACACGGACGATGTCGAATTTTCAGCCGAGGATGCCACGCGTACGGATCTGGATTATCTGGAAGCTATTAGCAAGGCCGTCGTAGAAGCGGGGGCGCGAACCGTGAACCTTCCCGATACGGTCGGCTATTCTGTTCCGGACGAATACGGGGAACTCATCGGAAGAATTGTGAACTTATTAGGCGATCGCGCTATCGTGAGCGTACATTGCCACGACGATTTAGGTCTAGCAGTTGCTAACTCGCTGGCAGCGGTTCGCGCAGGAGCGAGGCAGGTGGAATGCACGATTAATGGAATAGGCGAGCGCGCGGGGAATGCGGCGCTGGAAGAGATCGTTATGACGATTAAAACGCGTCAGGACCGCCTTCCCTTCGCAACAAAGATTAACGCCGAGAAACTGTTCCCCGCCAGTCAGATGCTTACTCGCTTTATTTCATTTGGACCTCAACCGAATAAGGCGATTGTCGGCGAAAATGCCTTCGCTCACGAAGCAGGCATTCATCAAGACGGCTACTTAAAGGAAAAGTCGACCTATGAGATAGTGGCTCCGGCGAGCGTCGGAGTGCCTGAGAGCCGTCTCGTACTTGGGAAGCATAGCGGCCGGCATGCGCTTAAGAAGCGCGCGGAAGATTTGGGATACCAGCTTACGCGGGAGCAATTGGAGGAAGTATACCGGCGCTTCACGCACTTGGCCGATAACAAGAAGGGCCTGCGCAATGAAGAGATTATCGCGCTGGTGGAATCCGCAATTGCGAACGAGTCCATTTCCGTTCCAGTGGCTGCACAATAATGAAGCTGAACGTTTTGCTGCTGCCGGGAGACGGCATCGGCGTAGAAGTCATGCGCGAAGCATCCAAAGTTTTGCGCCACATAGCAGACGCATTTGGTCACCAGCTTTCCTTGAGCGAGGGTCTTTTAGGTGGGATCGCGATTCATAAGACGGGCAATCCCTTTCCCGAAGAAACACGTGATCTGGCTTTGAAGGCAGACGCGACGCTCTTGGGAGCGGTTGGACTTCCGGAGTTCGACAATGCTTCGCCGGACAAGCGGCCCGAGCGCGGGCTGCTTGGGATTCGGAAAGCGTTAGGGGTGTATGCCAATTTACGACCGGTGAGGAGCTATCGCGCGCTCATCAATTCTTCTCCACTTAAGAACGAACTGGTGGATGGGACCGACATGATCATAGTTCGCGAGCTGACCGGAGGATTATATTACGGTACGCCGCGCGGCATTTCCGGCAGCGGCTCCGAAGAACGCGCGGTCAATACGATGACTTACACGCGGCCGGAGATTGAACGCGTGGCGCACATGGCGTTTCAACTTGCGCGCAAGCGTCGAAAAAGGGTGACCAGCGTAGATAAGTCGAACGTGCTCGAAAATTCACAGCTCTGGCGGCGCGTCGTTACCGAAGTCAGCAGCCAATATCCGGACGTTGCGCTCGACCATATTCTGGTTGACAACTGCGCAATGCAACTGGTTCTCAGCCCGAAGCGCTTCGATGTCGTGCTCACCGAAAACATGTTCGGCGATATCTTGAGCGATGAAGGAGCCGTCCTGGCAGGCTCCATCGGGATGCTACCCTCCGCTTCGATCGGCGATAAGAGACCATCCGGCGCCTGGGCCGGACTTTACGAGCCGGTGCACGGATCGGCCCCGGATATTGCGGGGCAGAATAAAGCAAATCCGCTAGGAGCAATCGGCTCGGTAGCGGCAATGCTCGAGTATAGTTTCGGTTTAAGCGAAGAGGCGCAGTCGGTATATAGCGCCATCGAAGAAGTTTTGAATGGCGGGCGTGTTACGGCGGATTTGAAGCCCGCCGGCAAACCGGCAAGCACCAGCGAAGTGGGCGACGCGATTTGCGAAGCACTTTCAGCGCGTGCCGCCTCAGCATAGTCGCCGCATAAGGCGGCGAATCGGAGTTCTTATATGTCAAAGGGAAACGGTGCGGTAGCGAAACCGCGCACTATTATCGAGAAGGTGTGGGATAACCACGTGGTTGCCGAGCGCGAAGGCGCGCCAACTCTTCTCTATATCGATCTTCATCTGGTACATGAAGTCACATCGCCGCAGGCGTTTTCCGGCCTGCGCGAACGTGGACTGAAGGTACGCAGGCCCGATCTCACGATCGGAACCACAGATCACAGCATTCCGACCTACGACCGGTCGTTGCCCATCGTAGACAAGATCGCCGAAACGCAGATCACCCAGTTTGAAAAAAATTGTAGAGATTTCGGCATTCCTTTCTATGGGCCGCACAGCGAAAAGCAGGGAATTGTCCATATCATCGGACCGGAGCAGGGTTTGACCCAGCCAGGGATGACGGTCGTTTGCGGCGATAGCCACACTGCGACGCATGGTGCTTTTGGAGCACTTGCGTTCGGCATCGGCACCAGCCAGGTGGAGCATGTTCTGGCTTCACAGTGCCTTCTGCAGACCCGCTCAAAGACTTATGAAGTACGGGTCGAGGGCAACTTGAAACAGGGCGTCGGCGCGAAGGACATCATACTGAACCTGATCTCGAGGATCGGCATCGGCGGCGGTACGGGTTGCGTGTTTGAGTATTCCGGCTCGGCGATTCGTTCGCTATCGATGGAAGAGCGGATGACCATCTGCAACATGTCGATTGAAGGCGGAGCGCGTGCGGGCCTTGTGGCTCCCGACGATACGACGTATCAATACGTACACGGCCGGCCCTATGCTCCGAAAGGCGCAGATTGGGACAGGGCGGTAGCGCTCTGGCGTCAGTTGCCGACCGATGAAGGAGCCGTTTTCGATAAGCACATTGAAATCGATGCGGCCGCGCTGGAGCCCATGATTACTTTCGGAACAAATCCGGGTATGGGCATTCCGATCACAGCCCCGGTCCCAGATCCGTCCGGCCTGAGCGATCCCCTGGAACGGGAATCGCTCGGCAAAGCGCTTCGGTATATGGATCTTCCGTCAGGCAAGCCCCTGCTGGGTCATCCCGTGAATGTGGTGTTCATCGGAAGCTGCACGAATTCACGCATCTCCGATCTGCGCGCGGCCGCGGCCATTTTTAAGGGCCGCAAAGTGAATCCGAAAGTCCGGGTAATGGTCGTTCCCGGCTCGCAACTGGTGAAGCAACAGGCGCAAGCGGAGGGATTGGATCGCATTTTCAAAGAAGCGGGCGCCGACTGGCGGGAGGCAGGCTGCTCGATGTGTATTGCCATGAACGGCGATCAACTGCAACCAGGCGAATACAGCGTCTCGACCAGCAACCGGAACTTTGAAGGCCGGCAAGGCAAAGGAGGCCGGACATTTCTAGCGAGTCCATTGACCGCAGCCGCGACGGCACTAACCGGCGTGGTTACCGATGTGAGGACGCTTCTCTAGGACAAGACATGGAAAAGTTCACGACATTTACGAGCCGCTTAGCGCCGCTGCCGATAGACAACATCGATACGGATCAGATCATTCCCGCGCGTTTTCTGAAGACCATTTCCAAAGCGGGACTGGGCGATCAACTCTTTTATGACTGGCGCTACGATGCCGAAGGCAAGCCGAACCCGGATTTTCTATTAAATCGGCCGGAGGGCCGCGCCGCTCAAGTGCTGCTCGCCGGTGATAATTTCGGCTGCGGCAGTTCCCGAGAGCATGCACCCTGGGCGCTGACCCAATACGGATTCCGCGCTGTTGTCAGCACGTCATTCGCCGATATCTTTCGCGGCAACTCTCTAAAGAATTCATTTCTGCCGATTGTGGTGCCGCCCGAAGCACAGAAAGCTCTTTTTGAGGCGGTCGCGGCAAATCCGGCCGCTACCGTGACGGTCGATTTATCTCGGCAGACGCTGACGCTTCCTGACGGCGCAGCCATCACATTCCCGATTGACGCTTTTTCGAAGCAATGCATGCTGGAGGGCGTGGATGAATTGGGGTACATCTTGAAGCAAGAGCCCGCGATTGCGGCGTATGAAGCAAAGCGGGTGCTAACGGTGGATACGAGAGCAGCGTAGGCTGGCCAAATGATAGCGGGAACTACGGCCAATTCCGGGCCGCATGGCGGATGCGAAGCACTTGCACTTGATCGTTTGGTGATCTCATAAACCGCAATATAGGGCCACGGTGCGAAAACTAATTCCCGAGTGTTTTCTATTCGTCCGGCACGCCCGCGATTTGGCATTTTCCGCAACAAAGCTATGGTTTCGTAAATGGTTCGAGCTACACGCTGTGCGGCCGCCGGGTTGTTTTCACGGATGCGCTCAACGATCTGGGTGAGGTCATCCGCAGCATTGCTGGTCCAGCGGACCTGCATTATGAGCGGAACATCCGCTCAATGCGTTCGACAACCTCATCGTGCTCGAGGAGCTCACCACGTCTCGCCGAGGCTCGCCCTTCTTCCTTGCTGGTCCAGCGGACCTGCATTATGAGCGGAACATCGCTGCAATGAATCCGGCGTCGTATTCCAGAAGGCGATCTACCGCTTCCTCCACGATCTGCGCCGTGTCCTTACCGGCCCAGATAGCGAGCTGATGAAGGCGAGCTTCGTTCTCCGGCGCCAAGTGTAATTCCATTGCTCAGAGTCTAGAGAGTAATCAAATCCCTGTCAACGCTCGGCGATGGGACAGGTCGTCCGGGGGCGGCGATTCATCACTGGCCCTCACGCGCCCCCGATACACTTAAACACCCCTATTTTGCATGCTAATGTGAATTCAGTGTCATCGCCGTTGCAGTTCCACCTCGAGCAGTACGAGGGGCCGCTTGACCTGTTGTTAGACCTGATTCGGAAGCAGCAGATCAATATCTACGACATCCCGATCGCGAAGATCACGGCTCAATATCTGGATTACATGCAGAAGGCCATGGAACTCGATATCGAGCTCAGTTCGGAGTTTGTTTACATGGCCGCCACGCTCATCCACATCAAAAGCAAGATGCTGCTGCCGACAGATCCCGAACTCGAGAAAATGGGCGCGGAAGAGGATCCGCGCAAGGAGCTGGTCGACCGGTTGATTGAACACGAGCAATTCAAGAACGCGGCCGAAATGCTGCAACAAAAACGCGTGGTCGAAGAAGCGATCTGGTCGAATCCGCAAATGAAAACTTTTCTGGCGGAGAGCGACGGGCCGGCGCTGGCGGTTACGATCTTCGATCTTGTCAAGACATTTCAAAACGTGCTGGATCGGGCGAAGAACCGTCCGCTTTACGAAGTTGGGAAAGAATCAATCAGTGTTCCGGATATGATTGAGTTCCTGCGCGACCACCTTACGCGCTCACGACGTCACGAAGCGGTTTCCGCAACACATCTTTTCGAACGTCAGCGTAGCCGCCGGGCTATGATTTGCCTTTTCCTTGCCATCCTCGAGCTGGTAAAGCGGCAGGCGGTTGAGCTTACGCAGGGCGAAGCATTTGGCGACATTGGATTGCGGCGTGGGCCTGCTTTCGATTCCGCCCCCGAACCCGCTGAAAGCCTCGCCGCGGTAGAACAGGAATATCACTGATAGAAAGCATGGAAGAAGTAGATCAGGTTCTCGATTCCCCTCCTGAGCAGATTGAGAGCGAGCCGGGCGAAGAGGACGTAATCATTGCGGAAGCAGTAACGGAGCCGGTTTCGCCTGTAGAGAATGCCACTCTGAAGGCGGTAATCGAAGCAGCTATTTACATCACAGACGAGCCGCTGACAGCCGAACAGATTGCAGCAGCAGTGGAACAGCCGCTGGATCGCGTGAAGGAAATATTGGCGCAACTCGTGACGGAATACGCTGCCGCGGATCGTGGCTTATCGATTCGGGAACTCGCGGGTGGCTTCAAGATGGCGACCAAGCCGGAGCATCACGAATCAATCCGGCGCTTCGTCAAGAATCTTCAACCGCCCTTGAAGCTGTCGCTCGCGGCCCTTGAAACACTGGCCGTAGTTGCCTATAAGCAGCCCATTACGGCTCCTGAAATTCTAGACATCCGTGGTGTCCAGGGAGCCGGTGTGTTGAAGACACTGCTCGATCGAAAACTCATCGCTGCGGCCGGAAGAAAGAACGTTCTCGGCAAGCCGATCATGTATAAGACGACCCGGGACTTTCTCGTACAGTTCGGGCTGAACTCGCTGGCCGAGCTTCCGACACTCAAAGAATTCGAAGAGCTTGGCCGCCTGGCGCTCAGCGATGCGGAGGAAACATCTTCGCCTACCGTTCCAAACTCTGAGGTGCCCGAAAGCGACCAGGTGATACCGGAGCAGTTGCCGCTCGATCCATCTGTAGAAACTGCCGAGGCTACAGAGAACAAAGAAACCGATGGCTGAGGAGCGGCTGCAGCGAATCCTTGCGCATGCAGGTATCGCCAGCCGGCGCAAAGCGGAAGAGTTGATTACGGCGGGGCGCGTGTCTGTGAATGGCGAAACGGTGACCCGGCTCGGTTCGAAAGCGGATTTAACTATTGACAGAGTGAAAGTTGACGGGCGCGTGTTGAAGGAGCCCAAGCATCATCTCTACATCGCGTTGAACAAGCCAAAGAATTGTGTTACGACCGTCCGCGATCCGGAAGGACGGCAGACGGTAATGTCGTTCTTCAAAGGCACACGTGAAAGGATTTATCCTGTAGGGCGCCTCGATTACGCCAGCGAGGGCCTTCTTTTACTGACGAATGACGGTGACTTTGCAAACCGCATGACGTCGCCGGCTAGTCACATAACAAAAACGTACCTTGTAAAAGCCAACGGCGCACTGACTTCAGAACAGGAAGAGCAGTTTCGCCGTGGTATTCCGATGCACGGACGCCGAACCGCTCCCGCTGGCCTCAAACTTATTCGACCAGGCGAGAATCCCTGGTATGAAGCTCGCCTGGTAGAAGGCCGGCAAAACCAGATCCGCATAATGTTTAAACATTTCGGCCGCCTTGTGGAGAAGCTGAAACGCGTAAAGATTGCGTTCCTGGAACTCGGCGATCTGAAGCCGGGCGCTTACCGAACATTAACCAATAACGAAGTGGCAAGGTTCCGCAAGCTGATGCGCCTGGACGAGTCGGATCGGGACGGTGCGACGATAAAATCGTGATCAGCGATCAGGAAATAGCTGAGGTACTACGGTCTGCCAAAACGATCGCAATAGTTGGACTCTCAAGCAATCCGGCTCGCGCGAGTTTTGGTGTTTCGCGCTTTTTACAGCGTCAGGGGTTCCGCATCATCCCCGTAAACCCGAACGAGCGGGAGGTTCTGGGGGAACGAGCTTATCCTTCTTTGAGAGATGTTCCCGATCAGATCGACATTGTAAATATCTTCCGGCGGCCGGCGAGAGTGCCGGAAGTGGTAGACGATGCGGTGCAGAAGGGGACACGGTTCATTTGGATGCAGGAAGGCGTGATTAACCATGAAGCGGCGAAGAAAGCCGAGGCTGCGGGAATTCCTGTCGTGATGGATCGCTGTATCCTGAAAGAACTCGCACGGCTTTTGCCTTAGCTCTTACATGGATGGGTTCGCTCGGCGGCTCATTATAGCCGTCGCATCTGTTTTTCTGCTTCTGGCGTCGACCGGGTGCGGAACTGATTCGCCTCAAGTTCTGGGCCAGGCCTATGTGGCTCCGGCGACGCTCAACTTACGCAGCCAGCTCACGCAAAAAAACAGCACCGTGGCCGTGCTGAAGCACGGCGAACACGTAAGCATCATCGATGCACGCCGCCGTTTCGTTAAAGTTCGGACAGACAAAGGCGTAGAAGGCTGGGTGGACTCCACCGAGCTATTAAGCCCCGACGAGATGAATCAAATTCATCGCGAACGGGAAGAAGCTCTGGCGCTGCCTTCGGAAGGCGCGGCAACGCCTTATGAAACCCTTAACATTCACATAGAGGCGAACCGCAAGTCACCCGCTTTTGCTCAGATTTCCGAAGGGGCCTCGGTTAGCGTTCTCGCACACAAACTGGCTCCAAAACTTAGCCCGCCGCGGAAAGAGGAGCCCCTGATTGCCGACCGTCCACAGACGCCTGTGCGCAGGCCTCGAAACTCGCGTCGCGCGCGGACTACTTCAAAGTTGCCCGCGCCTCCCG
>DAISJE010000032.1:0-16585 GCA_036821665.1 Bryobacteraceae bacterium
AGAACATTGACATCGATATTCAACAGGGCGAAACCGTCGCGCTTATCGGCTCGAACGGCGCCGGTAAAAGCACACTGCTCAAAATCATCTCGCGCATTACAGATCCGACCGAAGGCACGATTCGCGCACGCGGTCGCATGGGCAGTCTTCTCGAAGTGGGCACGGGATTCCATCCGGAGTTGACGGGCCGCGAAAACATCTACCTGAACGGCGCCATCCTCGGTATGAGGCGGCGCGAGATCAACGAAAAATTCGACGAGATCACAGCTTTTGCCGGAATTGGACAATTCCTCGATACCCCCGTTAAACGCTACTCAAGCGGAATGTATGTGCGGCTGGCCTTCTCTATTGCGGCGCATCTGGACCCGGAAATCCTAATCGTCGACGAGGTGCTGGCGGTAGGCGACGTGGCATTTCAAAAGAAATGCCTTGGAAAAATGGCCGAAGCCTGTACACGCTCTCGGACAGTTTTATTTGTATCGCACAATCTCGCCGCAGTAGAGAGTCTGTGCACACGTGGAATCGTGCTGGAGCATGGACAAATTGCATTTGATGGACCGTCGAAGGATGCGGTACGCTTTTACCTCGACAATCTTGGCTCGGAAAACAGCACGCCCACCTCGCATGTGGTCGATCTCGGCGTAGCGACGGGCCGGCCAGCCAAATATAGCCCGCATCTACGGCGACTTGAATTGTTCGACGGGCGCGGAAAACCCTTGCGCGGCACCCTCCCTGCCGGAGAGTCGTTGCGAGCGCATATCTATTTCGACCTAGATACACCCTGTACTAGCTTCGATGCGTCGATCGCGTTCGATACGCTTACCGGACAGCGAGTATGTACCGCACATTCTGCTTACGAACCGGACCGGCAGCATGAGGAGCGCGCCGGCGAACAGCTTTTCGTTTGCGACATTCCCAGCCTGGCGCTGGTACCGGGCGAGTATAAAGTCGGTGTCGGTCTCGATATTGCCAGCGGCGAAGTAGATTGGGTCGACGATGCTACGCGTCTTTCGATCGTGAACTCCGATTTTTACGGTACTGGCATTCTTCCGACACGGGGTGTCTGTCTGCTCGAGAACCGCTGGACGCTCGAACCGGCATGCGAGGCGGTCGCATCGTGAACGCGAAGGTCAGTCGGGGCTAGTAGTCAATTAGAGATTCACGTTAATTCCCCGTCTGCGCCTGCGCCGTGCATGTTCCCGGCTTAGCGGAAGGAATCGCGCTCAAATACTCATAAATCGCGCGAAGATCATTTTGATAGAGATGGCGGAAGGTCGGCCATGGCATTACTTGAAGAATGTGCCCAGGCTTACTTGAAACTTCGCCGTTCTGCATCGCATTTAGGAAATCTTGGAAAGTCATGCCGCCCGGGCGGCCGGAACTGTCCGGCGTCAAGTTCGCGGATATGAGGACTGAACCCTGAAAAGGGGTTCCGCGCCCCGGGAAAGGCGTTCCGCCGGCCAAGTAATTGGTCGTGTTGATCGGACCGGGGCTTTCGGTAGAACCTAAACTATTGGCTCCGACTTTGAACGGATTTGTCGCCTTATAGGAAGGACAGGTGTGACAACTGTTGCATCCCCCATGGCCGTTCACGATATAACTGCCGCGGTAAATGAGTTGCGCGTTTTTTCGAGTCACGTTCAGGGGAACGGGTGCGATCTTTTTGCCCTGTTCGGCGTCTCGTCCCAGGCGATAGCTATCGGCCGTTTCCTGAGCATTGCACAAGGCTCCAAGCAAGCAAACGATTCCGCAAAAACAAATCGTACGTAAAATCACAATTTGTCTATAGGCTGCCTGTGGACTTCGGCGATCAATGAAGGTCTGCCTGGTTTTCCGCATGGTATACGCCCTCGGAAAATGCAGTAGCACTCTGGTTTCCAACGCGACATTAAATCTGCCGGTTTTTGTTGCATGGTTTTTTGACGAGGTATAATCCTTGATCTTTTGGCAAATATTGGGACATAAAACCAATTTATTGCACTGAAGGCTGCTGCCCAAGGCCAAAAATAGGAGGTATTCCTAGTGGTGTAGTTTAGCCCCTCCCGGTCTATTCAGACATTTGAGTGGTCGTATAAGTGCCCGGCGAAGTTCGAAAGTAGGGTTTGTCTGGTGAACTTCTCTGATCGGAATAGCGGTCCTAGCAGACAGTCCTTTTCCGCAATCCGGTGGCGGGTCGTCGACGCTTTACTCGGTTTCGCAGTGTTGATTCTGTGCTGTTCGGCTCAATCAGCGCAAGCCGCGTGCGCCAACCCGGTGGCGTGCGAAAATCAACTCCCGGGTAATACAGGCTGGCAAATCAGCGGTTCGGGCGATTCGAGTATTCAAGGCTTTGCAACGGATATTAGCGTGAATGCCGGACAAACCGTTTACTTCAAAATCAAGACCAACGCGAGCAATTACCATCTGGACATTTACCGGATGGGCTATTACGGCGGTGCAGGCGCGCGCAAAATTACAACGGTGAACCCTTCTGTCGTGCTGCCCCAGACGCAGCCAGCCTGTTTATCCGACTCGAATACAAATTTGGTCGATTGCGGCAACTGGGCAATATCGGCATCCTGGACCGTCCCCTCGGCATCAGTCTCCGGACTCTATTTCGCCGATGTAACACGAGCTGACACTGGCGGAACGAGCCAGATTTTCTTTGTTATCCGCAACGATGCCAGCCATTCCGATCTCCTGGTGCAGACTTCCGATCAGACCTGGGTTGCCTACAACGATTATGGCGGCCACAGTCTATACGGCCCCGCCGGATCGTTTAACCTGTTCGACCGGGCCTTCAAGGTAAGTTACAACCGACCTTCCGACACACGAACGTTTGAGGATTGGACTTTCTTATTTAATGCTGAGTATCCGATGATCCGCTGGCTCGAGGCAAATGGCTACGACGTCAGCTATTTTACGGGAGTTGATTCCGTCCGAAATGCGAATCTCATTACGAATCATAAGGTTTATGTGTCGGTCGGGCATGACGAGTATGTCTCGACGGAGAGTCGCACGAATATTGAAGCGGCCAGGGATGCGGGAGTAAATCTGGCATTTTTTAGCGGCAACGACGTGTTCTGGAAAACTCGCTGGGAGAACAGCATCGACGGCTCGAACACGCCATATCGCACGATGGTCTGCTACAAGGAAACGTACTTCGATACCGGACAAGGGACCTATCAGCAAGATCCGAATGACCCGCCGACTTGGACGGGGACCTGGCGAGATCCGCGTTTCAGCCCGCCCGCGGACGGGGGCAAGCCAGAGAACTCACTTATTGGGAATATTTTTATGGTGAATGGACCGGGTTCCGATAACACGGATCTCTCGATCCAAGTGCCGGCCGCCGACGGCAAGATGCGCTTTTGGAGAAATACGTCGATTGCCACCCTCGCTCCCAATCAGACGGCCGTCCTTCCGGCTGGGACCTTGGGTTACGAGTGGGACGCCGACATAGATAACGGTGCGCGCCCCGCAGGCGCCGTTCCGATGTCAACTGCGACGTATGCGATGACCGATGATCTGTTACTGGATTACGGCGGCACCTACGGCGCGGGCGATGTCACACATCGTTTGATCCTATACCGTGCTCCCGGTGGCGCGTTAGTGTTCGGAGCCGGAACTGTTCAGTGGTCCTGGGGGCTCGATAGCAACCATGACGAAGGGAACGGGACGGCCGACACCCGAATGCAGCAAGCGACGGTCAACCTATTCGCCGATATGGGCGTTCAACCTACCACGCTTCAATCCGGCCTTCTGCCGGCAACGAAATCGAGCGACGCAACGGCTCCGACTTCCACCATTGCATCACCCGCGACGGGATCGACCGTGTCGTATGGCGCACCGGTTACGATAACTGGAACCGCAGCCGATTCCGGAGGCGGCGTTGTGGGAGCGGTTGAGGTGTCCGTAGATGGTGGAACCACATGGCATCCTGCAACCGGACGCGAGCAATGGTCATATGGGCCGTGGACGCCATCGACGCTCTCCGGTTCGATAACTGTGTTGGTGCGTGCTTCAGACGACAGCGCGAATCTGCAGGCTACGCCGACCAGTGCTACGTATACAGTTTCGGGCAACCCGGCGTCTCTGTGCCCATGCTCCATTTGGAGCAGTTCCACTACGCCGGGGTCGCCGGCGACGAACGATGGGACACCGATAGAAATCGGCGTTAAGTTCACTAGCGACGTTGGCGGTTATGTCAATTCCGTTCGCTTTTATAAAGGCTCCGGCAACACGGGTACACATGTTGGGCATCTTTGGACGAGCATGGGAACCAACCTCGGGGCAGTGACATTCACGAACGAAACCGCTTCGGGCTGGCAGCAGGCAAATTTCAGCGCTCCCATTCCGATTTCCGCCAAGACGACATATATCGTTTCTTATTATTCTCCAAACGGTGTGTATGCCTCCGACGATGGATATTTTGGAACTTCGGGCGTAGATGCGCCTCCGCTGCACGCTCTTGCGAATGGAATTAGTGGAGGGAACGGGGTTTACTTATACGCGCCTGGTGGTGGCTTTCCGATCGACAGCTACAATTCAGAAAACTATTGGGTCGATCTTGTCTTTACCACGACAAAAGGGCCTGCTATCTCGGGACTCGTGGCGACTCCGGCTACAACCTCCGCCACAATTACTTGGAATACCGACGAGCCTTCAACTTCGCGAGTGGATTACGGAACCTCTTCTTCGAATCTGAATTTGAATGTGTCCGATTCCACGCTCGTGACATCGCATAGCCTGACGCTTTCAGGCCTGACAGCGGGGACCACTTATTATTTCCGTGTCACTTCGGTGGATGCATCAAACAACAGCTCTAGTTCGCCGCCAACAGGCTCCTCGCCAGCGAATTTTACAACGACTCCGCTCAACGCGCCGCCGGTGATTTCAGCGGTAATGTCGATTCCGACGAGCAATTCGGCACAGATCACATGGACGACGAACGAACAAGCGACGTCGACCGTCAATTACGGCACGTCTCCCTCGGCGTTGACGTCGATAGTCAGCGATGGCACGCTTGTCACATCGCACACGGCGATGCTAACAGGGTTGCCAGCCAGTACGATTTATTATTATCGCGTTACATCCGCGGATCAGAATAACAACACGGCTACCTTCCCAGCGAGTGGGAACTCGCCCTTGAGCTTCACGACCTGTCCTTGTTCGATCTGGAATAACTCGATTACGCCCGGTACACCCAGCGAAAACGACTCCTCTTCGGTAGAACTCGGGCTTCGGTTCCGAAGCGATGTGGCCGGATTTGTAACCGGCGTGCGCTTCTATAAAGGATCCACCAATACGGGAACGCATCTTGGGAACCTTTGGACCGATAGCGGAACGAATCTAGGTAGTTTAACCTTTACCAATGAAACGGCATCCGGGTGGCAACAGGCAGCCTTCACATCACCGATAGCTATCTCTGCCAATACCACCTATGTCGTTTCATACTATGCTCCGAATGGTAACTATGCCGCTGACGTGAATTTCTTCGCAAGCTCCAGCGTGGATAATTCGCCATTGCACGCGCTGGTGAGCGGAGCGCCGGATGCAAATGGCGTGTATGTATATGCCGTCGGGGGCGGCTTTCCGTCCAGCACGTACAACGCAACGAACTATTGGGTGGATGTAGTATTCACAACGACCTCCACAAGCACCTGGACAATCTCTGGAACCATTTCCGGTCCGGGAGGGCCTGGAACAACAGTCACGTTGGGCGGCGACGCTAATGCGACCACGACAGCTGATTCGGGTGGAAATTATAGTTTCTCCGGCTTGGCGAATGGCAACTACACCGTTGCACCCACAAATCCGAACTATACATTTGCTCCTGCCAGCGCCAATGTGACGGTTAACAATAGTAACGCCATAGTCGCCGCCTTCGCTACGGTCACCTACAGCATCAATGGCAACGCCGGCGCGAGTAATGCCACACTCACGTTGAGCGGATCGGCTGGCGGAACGACCACGTCCGATGCGTCAGCCAATTATTCCTTCGGTGGTCTGGGCAATGGCAGTTATACTGTAACACCGAGCGAAGCGGGTTTTACGTTCACGCCTGCCAGCCGCGTTGTCACGATTAGCGGAGCGGATGCATCTAACGTCAATTTTTCGGCTTCGGGGACCCAATCCACATGGGTAATTTCGGGTACGATCGCAAACGGCTCGGGGGCCAACGTTACATTGAGCGGTGCCGCGAATGCGACTGTGACGGCGAGCGCATCCGGCGCTTACGCGTTTCCGCCGGAGCCAAATGGCACGTACACCGTCACACCGAGTAAAGCCGGCTTAACGTTTACTCCAGCTAATCAAGCCGTCACGATCAGCGGAGCGAATGTTTCGAACGTGAATTTTACAGCGTCCAGCTCCACCAAGGCGCCGATCGCGATAGACGCAAAGATATCAGTGGATCAGGGGACCGCAAGTTCTACCGTGACCACGCCGGCATTTTCGACTGCGTCCGGAAATGAGCTCTTGCTCGCATTTGTGGCAACCGATTATTTGTCGGGAGCGAACACCGTCGTTTCCAGCGTTACGGGCGCCGGATTGACCTGGGCTTTGGTTGTTAGGACAAATAAGCAGAGTGGGACGTCTGAAATTTGGCGCGCCTTTGCTCCTTCCGTCCTCGCCGGTGTGACAGTGAAGGCAACGCTATCGCATAGTGTTGCTTCTTCTCTGACGGTCATGAGCTTTACCGGCGTAGATACATCCGGCACGAACGGTTCGGGAGCCATCGGCGCGACAGGGACGCAAAACGCGAGAACCGGCGCCCCTAGTGCCAGCCTCGTGACCACTCGGAACAACTCGTGGGTGTTTGGTGTTGGCAACGATTATGACAATGCGATTGCGCGAACTCCTGCTGCCGGGCAGAGCCTTGTACATCAAAATTTATCCTCGGCCGGAGATACATATTGGGTACAAATGCAAAACAGCGCAACTCCCAGTAGCGGAACAACGATTAAGATTAATGACACGACGCCAACGGGCGACCGCTATAACCTGAGTGCCTGTGAGATCTTGCAAGCGCCGTAAATTAGAATCCGATTACACTTACGTTTGAAAACGCGATTGGCTGGTTGGAAACATCCAGCGCGATCGCTCCCTGCGTGTAATTCGAGTCGCTGGCTGTAATGACCAGTTGATTGTCATAGTACACGCTTATAGTCGAACCTCGGAAACTTAACCGGAGATTATGGACATTCGTATCGACGGCAATCGAGCCCGATTGAGCAAGCAAGGTGTTATTGACGTCAATATTCCATTGTCCGATCCGGAAGAGCTTCAGAACCCGCTCTGTTGGATAAAGCCACACGCCGTAGCTGGCGCCGGTGCTGGTATTCACACGGCCGCGCAGCCCTCCCGGGTAATCGTTTGTCGACGATAATTGCAAGTTAGTCGCGACTGTGTAGTCTGTCCAGGAATCGCTTCCAGCCCAGGATTGCGTATGCCCTTCTCCGTTGTACGTATATGTCTGGTTCACAACGGACCAACCAGAGGCGAATCCGAGAGGCGAAATGTTCCAGTTCCCGGCGCCACCGGCAAAGCTGTCGCTAAAAAGGAGATTGCCGACCTGAAGAGACACGGGGATAGTCGCGGGGCTGTTTGTTACGTCCGGTGAGGCGATCGTAATTGTATCGCTGTAGGCGCCTGTCGCAAGCCCACCGACATTCGGCTGTACGGAAATGCTTGCCGGAGCCGAACCGGAGCTTGTGCCGAGCGTCAGCCACGTTGAGGTGTTGCTCGCTGTCCATCCGAGATTTCCGGATCCGAGATTAGAAATCGTAACGTTTTGCGCCGATGGATTGAATCCTGCCGCTCCGAAGAAAGTAAGCGATGCCGGTCCCGCCGACAGTACCGCCGTTTTTACGGCGAGGGTAACCGGGATAACCAGTGGCGAATTACTCGCCCCTGGAGCGTAAAGCGTCAGCGTTGCCGTGTAAGTCCCTTCAGACATTCCGGTGGAATTTGCCGACACGGTGAGCGAGCCTGGCGTTAGCGTCGAGGAGGCGCTCGCGGTCAACCATGCAGCGCTGCTTGTGAAGTTCCAAGCAGTATTTGCTCCGGCTGCCGTTACATTAATGATTTGCGCGGCGGGCGGCGCGCCTGGAAGCGCGCTAAATACCATGCTCGATTGAGGATCCAGTGTGACCTGATTTTGAACCGCTCCGACAGTGACGTTCGAATACGAAATCGGCTGGCTATCGGCATCGAGACAGACGAAGCCGCTTGAATAGCTGGCGTCCGTCACCGCCATAATCAGAACGCCGTCCCATGAAACGGAAATGGAAGTTCCGTTGAAAGAGATCCGCAGGTCGTGGAAAGCGGTGGTGTCAAATGCGAGTGGCGCTTGCGCAAGCTGCTTCAGAACAGTGCCATTAATATCCCACTGCCCTACTTGATACAGAATGGCTAAGCCGGACGCCGGATAGAGCCATACCGCATAGCCGGCGCCAGTTGATGGGTTAACGCGGGCGCGAATACCGCCCGGCCAGTTGGAAAGCGAAGATAATTTGATATTCGTATCCATCACATAGTTCGACCAGTTGCTATTCCCGGTACAGGATTGGCTGAGGCCTGACCCGCTATACGAGTAGACGCTATTCGAGACCGTCCAGCCCGCGCCCAGTCCCATTGGTGAAATGATCCAACCATTCGCGCCGTTCGTGAACGTCTCCTTCAGATCTCCGGAGAACACCTGCAAACTCACCGGAATCGACACGGGCGAATTCGGAACGCCGTTTGCGGCGATTGTAACGTGTCCGTTGTAGCTGCCCACGGCTAAGCCCGACGCGTTTATAGATAGAGTGGTGTTGCCAGGCGTAGAGCCTGATGCCGATGAAACAACTAGCCACGATGAATCGCTCGAAGCCGTGTAGGTGAAGGTTCCATACCCTCCGTTTACGACCGATAGCGTTTGGGACGGCGTTGTCTGGCCGGTAACAGCGATAAAATTAAAACTGGACGCGGATACGGAGATGGCCGGTGGCGGGGTAACGACCGTCAACGAAACGGATACGGTTTGCGTATTCGAAACGGAGCCAAGAGAGGTAATCGTCACTGTACCGGTATAGGTTCCACCGGCCAAAGAAGACGAATTGACAGCGACTTGCAGGCTGCCAGGCGTCACACCGCTCGTAGCAGATAGGGTCAGCCATGGGACATTAACGGCGGCCGTCCACGCCAGCGGTCCGCCGCTTGCGGCCGTGATCTGGACGGTCTGCGCCGCCGGATTCGGTCCGCCATAGGTCGCATTGAACCCAAGCGACGAACTGGACGTGGACAGACTACCGTTGTTAGCATTGGGCGACGTCACCAAAACGCTCTGGAACGCAATTGGTTGATTTAGGCCCTCGAGGGCGATCAGGCCGCTCGGATAGGTGGAATCGGTTGCGGTGATAACGGCTCTGCCGTCGTATAGAACTTGGATCTGACTCCCTTTAAAAGCGAGACTTAGATTGTGAAAATTCGTCGTATCGAACGATGCGGCGGACTGCCCCAGCACCGTGAGCGGTTGGTTGATATCCCAGGCGGACGCTCGATAGAGAATGATTTGGTTCGATCCCGGATAAATCCACAACATGTAGCCAGCGCCAGAGGAAGGGTTCACCCGAGCGCGAATACCGCCGGGATAATTGAGCAGATTGGAAAGCTTGAATACGGCGTTCACCGTATAATCGGTCCACGCGGAGTTACCCGCAAATATCTGTGAACTAGTGCTGCCGCTAAACTGGAGCACCTGATTCGTAACCGTCCAATTCGAGGCGCCGCCGAGCGGCGAATTGACCCAACCCTGCAGCCCGGCGCTAGTGGCGAAATTTGCCGACATCAGGAGGTTGGTAACGGTCAACGTTACCGAAACGGTTTGCGGGCCGTTCGTGCTGCCGGGAGCGGTAAAAGTAATGGTACCTGTGTAGGTTCCTGCGGCAAGTCCGGTCGGATTCGCAGAAATCGAGATCGTTTGCGGGGTACTCCCCGACCTAGCCGAGAGCACCAGCCACGACGCGCTGGTGTTCGCAGTCCAATTGAGTATGGAACTGCCCTGATTATAGAGTGCGATTGTCTGGCCGGCTGAATTGGCGCCGCCTAGAAAAGCGGTCAATGCGAGATTGGCGGGTGTTACAGCCAAAGCCGCCGGGGCATCCGCCATCGACGTAGCAGGCATGTAGACGACATCTACCCAGTAATTGCTCGAACCAAAGCTGTTAGCAGGGAACATCGAAAACGAGCTATAAGCGTACAGGCCATTCGGGCCGTCTACGCCGTTCCGGAGAAAATGGATCGGCGGCATGTCCATACCGGAAGTTGCGAAATACGCCGCCGTCGCGGAGTAATGTCCCGCAGGCGTAAAGTACGAAGCGATATAGGTTGTGTTGGCCGCGATAGCTACAGGGCTGCTGAAATTCACCTGCTGCCAGCCGGAACTGCTCTCTCCGGTGAACGTGGCTGTGGCGAGTAGTGCTCCGGAGCTGCTCCAGAGGTTGCCGATGTGCGTCCCGGTATTAGCTGCGCTCTTATAGAACCGAATTCCGGTGATGTAGCCGTTGTAATCGGCGCGAAACTTTACGCCGACTTCGATGGCGCTCGGATCTCCGCTGTCGGGCGTTGATGGAACTGTGGAAGCACCGTATCCATTACACGGGCAGTCGTGCTCCATGACGTTAATCGTTACCCCGGATGAAGGAGTTTCGAGATTACCGCTATCGTCGACAGCACGGCTGAGAATCGTGGTGTTGCCGACCGCGCTCGGCGTCCAAGTGTAGCTCCAGTTCGCACGGCCGGTTGCGGGGTGCCAGGTGTTCCCGCCATCGCCGGATACTTCGACGCCCGCGACGACCCCGCCGCCACCGTCCACCGCCGTCCCGGTAATTGTTACTGAATTTCCGATACTGACTGAACCTCCCGCAACGGGCGAAGTGATGCTTGAAGAAGGAGCGACCTTATCGGTTGAAATCGCCGCAGTAACCAGCCCCGATTGCAGCGTGGCCGGCTGAACGCCCATGTCGGCAAGCAGATTGACGGTAGCCTGCTGCATGTTTCGATCCGGAGGAAGATTGTCGAAACCGAACGGGTTATCGTGATTCTGGTCCAGTCCCCAAGCCCATTGAACGGTCCCAGCGCCAAATACAAGAGCGCCGCTCGGAGCGCGATACGTCATCAAATGATGCGTTGCTTTTCCTGCCCCATATGTCGCACCGAAGTCGAGCAGAAGATCGGTCGTGAGTGTATAGGTAGTCGTAGAAACAGGAAAAGCGCCGGCTGGTCGAGCTCCGTTATCGACATCTTCATCCCATTCGTAGCCAAGCGTTCCGCTAGGTAGCGTGTATGTGGCGCTCGGAGCAAGCGAAGCAACGGCGGTGTTGCGCCAGAAGCGCATCTTGCCATCGGCCGCCGGGACCTGAATGGATAAACTTCCGTTGTTATCGCTGCCCGGGCCATTGACCATAAACAGAGTTCCGGTCAGTGCGTTCTCCGGCCGGCCTCCGTCCGCAGGCGGGCTCATGCTCGGATCGCGCCAGGTTCCCGTCCAGGTGGGCGGATCATTTGGATCCTTCTGATAAAGCGTGCCCGTCCCGTTGTAGGTTTCCTTGTAGCAAACCAGTGTGCGGTACGGCGTGTTCGAGCCATCGGTACTGTTCTCCCAGCGAGTCTTCCAGAAGACTTCGTTTCCGGTGAAGAAGGCCATGTTTACCCCCGCATCGCGCGCCGCTTCGACATTTGCGCGGTGAGGACCCGACCAATACTCGTCATGCCCGGACGTCAGATAGACCTTATGGTTCTTAATCAAGGCGCCATTGCGCGCGGCATCTATGCCGGTAAAGTAACTGATGTCATAGCCGTTCGATTCAAGCCACCGCACCATCGGATATTCGGACCCAAAGACCCAGGTCGCGCTCTCGTCGCCAAAGCTTCTGGTCAAAAACGGCCGGTTGTAACTTACCTTAAACGCACGGTTATTAAGATCGAACGAAGCGCTCGACGGGCCATAAAGACTACCCCCGCCATAGTAGTTATAGGCTTGCCAGCTTTCATCCCCGGTCTGAAACAGAATCGCCGAGTGACCGGTATCGCTCCGAACGATAAAAACGATATGACTGTCTCCTCCGGTATCGGTCCGAATCAGATGTGCAAAATAGATCCCGGATGTGGCGGTAGAGGGAACCTGCCAGGAAGCCGATACGGCCCAATTTCCACAATCGACAAGATTCGTCGCCTGATCGGTCAGACAGGCCGGCTGGGTTTGCGGCAACGTTACGGAGGGCTTTATGGTTGCGACCTTGCGGGCGCCCATTCCCCCGTAGTAGCCCATTCGGTAAATGTTGATCGTGTACGCGCGCGCATCTGTTTTGATCTTGAAAAAAACGGTGCCGCCCTGATTGACGCTGATATCCGTCGCAAAGCCCTGAATGCTCGTATCGCCGGCATCCCCGGTACTGACATCCCATTCGCTGTCGGGATTTCCGGGAAGACAATTTTCAGCGACAATCGCGTTTGCGGGATTGGTGCATTGGCCGCGTACTTGCAGCGAATAGACCGTACTAATTAGTAGTACTAAAACCAAGCGGGCGACAACAGCCTTCGGGTTCGCTTCGGTAAGTCCTTTGCGGCATCGTTCGGCGAAAGAAAAAGCAATCCTGCGCACATAGTTTTTCTGCGGGGGCAGACAGAAAACACCACCCGCGTGTCCGATCGGCACACTTGTCACGCTGCAGTAAGGGCATGCCTAGGTCCTTCCCGAGCAAAAGCGATTCAGCTCAATCGAAAGTACACCTATCTGTGGAAATCCAAAGTACCTTTTGCCGCGCCGCCGGATGTTATTCGCGAGTTCTCGCACTTTCACATACGAACTTGCGTCGCTGCCGCTTTCCCAAAGATTCGCCTTTTTTCTTAGCTTTTCGCAAACAGAACCTAGTATCAGACGGTCTGTTCTGCAAGCAAAGCAAGCGCGCAGAGCTCGCAACAAATTGTTTTAAGCACACAGTCCCAGAAGCTATGACTCTCTTTGGCCGCTGAAGTGCTTTTCTGCATTCCGATTCATGAAAAGGCGGAAACGAAACGCGTGATTGCTCACGACGTAGAACTGGGACAGGGTGTTGTCATCTATCAACCGGATCTGGTGAACCTTTACGGGTGTCACATCGGGAATGGCAGCCGCATCGGCGCCTTTGTTGAAATCCAGAGCGACGTTCGAGTCGGCTGCAACTGCAAGATCTCGAGTCACTCATTCCTCTGTTCAGGCGTAACTATCGAAGATTTTGTATTTGTGGGCCACGGCGTCATGTTCATTAACGACAGCTATCCGAGCGCCGTAAATGCAGATGGAACACTGCAAACCGCCCAGGACTGGACGTGCTTGCGAACTCGCGTGCAGAAGAATGCTTCGATCGGCAGCAATGCCACGATTTTCGGAGGAATCTCTATCGGCGCGCACGCATTGATTGGAGCCGGAGCGGTCGTGAAGCACGATGTTCCCGATTACGCGATTGTAGCCGGTGTTCCGGCCAAGGTGATCGGCGATACGCGCGTTCGTCGGATTCGCAGTCAAACCGCAGCAGACTGAAGCAGTTTTTGAAAAAAGGTTGGATGGATGGAAAAGATTGAAGCGATAGAGGTGCGGCGTTGATACAGGTTGGCGTAATTGGATATGGCTATTGGGGACCGAACCTGGTCCGTAACTTCTTTGAGTGCCCGACTACCCGGGTCCAGATGGTTGCGGATCTGAATCCAGAGCGTCTGGAGACGGTGAATCGCCGCTACCCGGGTGTCGTTACGACACGGGATTACCACGAGCTACTGCGTAATCCGGAGATTGACGCGGTGGCCATCTCGACACCCGTTAGCACGCATTTTGGACTGGCGATGGAAGCATTAGAGGCGGGCAAGCACGTACTGGTGGAGAAACCCATGACGGCCAGTTCCGAGCAGGCGCATCGTCTGATCGAAGAGGCTGAACGACGCCACTTGACATTAATGGTGGACCACACATTTGTCTACACGGGAGCCGTCCGCAAAATCCGGGAGCTGATCGATAAAGGTTCGCTTGGCGAGTTATACTACTACGACTCGACGCGCGTCAATTTGGGTTTGTTCCAGCACGATGTGGACGTCATTTGGGATCTGGCGGTCCACGATCTTTCCATCATGGAATATCTATTGCCCGAGTCTCCGGTAGCCGTCTCGGCGACCGGGATTGGGCATGTGAACGGCGCCGCCGAAAACATCGCCTATGTGACTGCTTTCTACGAAAGTTCTTTGATCGCGCACCTGAACGTGAACTGGCTGTCCCCGGTTAAGGTCCGTAGGACTTTACTGGGCGGGAGCAGACAAATGATCGTTTACGACGATATGGAAAGCAGCGAGAAGGTAAAGCTCTACGACAAAGGCATCACGGTGAAGAACGGGCCGGAATCGCTATACAAGCTGCTGGTCGGATACCGCTCGGGCGATATGTATTGCCCCCAGATCGATGTCACCGAAGCGCTCCGGGTGGAAGCACAACACTTTGCCGAGTGCATCGAAACCGGAACTACGCCGTTAACGGATGGTTACGCCGGACTGCGTGTCGTGAGCGTTTTAGAAGCTGCCACGCAATCGATGAAGGAACGCGGCAAATCGATTTCGTTGCAAGGTGCGAGCCTTCGCAAGATCTGTGCTTAGAACCGGAGATTCGAATGAGTGTTCCTTTTGTTGATCTGAAACGGCAGTATCTGGAAATTAAGGAAGAAATTCTCACAGCCGTCGAACGGGTATTCGACTCGACCCAATTTGTATTGGGGAAGGAGGTTGCTGCCTTTGAGGATGAGTTCGCGGCTTATTCCGGCGCTCCGTATAGTGTCGCTGTCAACACGGGAACCAGCGCGCTGCATCTGGCATTGCTCGCCGCTGGGATCGGGCCCGGCGATGAAGTGATTACAGTGCCGCTAACGTTTGTCGCGACCGCGGCCGCCATCGGGTATACGGGAGCGAAACCGGTTTTTGTAGACGTCGATCCTGTCACGTATACGATGAACCCGGCCGCTATCGAAGCCGCCATTACGCCACGTACAAAAGCGATCCTGCCCGTTCATCTGTATGGGCAAGCCGCCGATATGGATCCGATCCTCGCTGTTGCCCGGCGCCATGGTCTTTTTGTAATCGAAGATGCGGCGCAGGCACACGGAGCCGAATACAAGGGACGCCGTTGCGGCTCAATCGGTGATCTGGGCTGTTTCAGTTTCTACCCCGGAAAGAACCTAGGCGCATACGGCGAAGGCGGGCTGGTCACGACCAGCAATCCGGAATTCGTCCGCAAAATTCGCATGCTGCGCGATTGGGGCGCAGAGGTCAAATACCAGCACATAGTCAAAGGCTTTAATTACCGGATGGAAGGCGTGCAGGGCGCTATTCTTCGGGTCAAACTGCGCTACCTCGAAGCGTGGACCGAGGCGCGCCGGGCCCATGCCGCCGCTTATTACGACCTGTTGGGCGACTCCGGTATTAGCTTGCCCTTGGAAGGAGCCGCTAATCGCCACGTCTATCACGTCTTTGCGGTGCTCGCGCCGCAAAGAGGCGAATTCATAGAATCTCTATCAAAACGCGGCATTCAGACCGGGATTCACTACCCGGTTCCCGTTCACTTGCTGCCCGCCTGGTCCGAACTGAATTATCGGACGGGCGATTTTCCGGTTGCCGAGCGCGTTGCCGCCGAAGAAGTCTCGCTGCCAATGTTCCCCGAATTGGCAGCCGCCGAAATAGAAGAAGTCGCCGAGGCGGTTCTGGAATTTCAGAATGTCTATCAATATTGAGGAACACCGGCGGCGGGTAGCAGCCGTCCACGGTGTCCGGCAGGCGGTGGCTGATCCGGAATTTGAGATCGGTCTATCAAGTCATTTGGCCGCGGCGCAGTCCCCGGCAGCACTCATTGAACAATATGCGCGATTTGTGAATGGCGACGGCGGACTCGATCAACTCATGCGTCGCGCCATCTGGAGAGCGGTTGCGCGCCGCTTCGGAAATGGCGTCCGTATCGGGTGCGGTGTCGGCTTTAAGCATCTCGAAACCTTCGAGATTGGCGATGGAGTTTTCATCGGCGCTCAATCCTATATCCAGGGTCGCTTCGATGGCACGACGAAGATCGGAAATCATGTTTGGATCGGGCCGCAGGCATACTTTGACGCCCGCAACCTGATTTTAGAAGACTATGTCGGTTGGGGTCCGGGAGCAAAGGTGTTGGGGTCGGCGCATACCGGAGTTCCGATTGAACGTCCGATTATTGAAACGGATCTCGAGATTCGCCCGGTTCGCGTGGAAGCGTGGGCGGATATCGGTACAGGCGCCATTTTGTTGCCCGGAGTCACGGTCGGTAAAGGAAGCATCGTCGGCGCCGGTGCGGTCGTCACGCGGGATGTTCCCGCCTTTTCGATTTGCGCCGGAGTGCCGGCTCGCTTTGTGCGTTGGCGGGATGGCTACCGGTCCGATGACGCGGAATACGAAGAATGCAAGGAGAAAGCATGAACTATAAACGCGCGCTCGTCACAGGCGGCGCGGGACTTGTGGGCTCTCATATCGTGGATCTGCTGGTCGGCGAGGGACTGGAGGAGATCGTTGTTTTAGACGACTTCAC
>DAISJE010000033.1:0-16503 GCA_036821665.1 Bryobacteraceae bacterium
ATCTGGGGACGTTTGGGGGCCCGAATAGTCTGGCCTGCGCCGTCAATAACCGCGGCCAGGTAACCGGCGTAGCGCAGAATACCGTCGCCGATGGCTTCAACTTCGGCAATATCATCAATCTGCCCAATTCAACACAGTGGCGCGGATTTCTGTGGGAAGGCGGCGTAATGCGGGATTTGGGTACTCTGGGAGGCCCTGATGCCGCGGTGACCTGCTTATCCGACATTAATGAGCGCGGGCAGATCGCTGGCATATCGTTCACGAACGACGTCGTCAATCCGGTTACCGGCTTCCCCACTTTAGATTCATTTCTTTGGAGCCGCGGCAAGAAGCTGGATCTCGGGACGCTCGGGGGAGAGTTTACAAATGCATGGACGATTAACAACGGAGCTCAGATCGTCGGTTCTTCGAATCTGCAGGGTGACACGATCACTCATCCGTTTGTCTGGGATCGGGGCGTATTGACGGATTTGGGCACGCTTGGAGGCGACAACGGCAGCGCGCTTTGGAACAACGATGCCGGCGACGTGATCGGCACCGCGGATGTAACCGGAAATCAAATACACCACGGGTTCTTATGGAAACACGGCGTCATGCAGGATCTGGGCACCTTTGGTAACGATCCGTGCAGTAACGCAAACATTGTGAATGCCAGCGGGCAGGTGATTGGCACATCAACAGACTGCCACGGAACCAGGCTTCACATATTCGTCTCTGACAATGGCGGGCCCATGATTGACCTAAACGCCTTCGTTCCTCCGGAGTCGGGCGTGCGAATCGAGGACCCAAGGTTCATCAATGCCAGCGGACTCATTGCCGGTCAAGCCATTCTTCCGAACGGCGACGAGCACGCGGTGGATTTCATCCCTTGCGATGAGAACGATCACCACGGGTGCCGTGAAGCTTCTCACGACGCAAGCAAACTTACTTCGACGAATGTTTACAATCACCGGGCCGCAGCAAGCGCGAATCAGCCGAAATTCACTCTACGGGAGATGGTTCGCAATCGCCGGCCAAAGCAGTAGCCTTCCGAAAAAAATCGGGGACACTCCGGGCTGGCATCCGAATCGCGGTAAATGTAGGTCAGCAGGCGTGTCCCCCCGATTTTCTAACAACCCCCCTCGGGCCTTTAGTTCCCTTTCCCGCCCGCCAACCCCGCAACAGCTTGTAAAGCGCTGCTCAACATCGGCGAGCAGCACGGCGTTTGCACCGGCTTAAACTCCATCAACTCGACGCGCGTGTAATTCGGATCGTAGAGATTCAATTGCCATTTACCATCTCGGCCGATTTTCGGCGGCTGCGGCGGATGAATGCCGCGCGCCATCACCGTTTTGTAGCCGTCTTGGATATTGTCGACGCCGAGCGCGAGGTGATGCATTACTCCGAGTTGTTTTGGTGACGGGTTGTGGACATTCAGCATATATTCAAGCCAATCGGTTCCATCCGGAACGCGCATGTCTACCCAATCGACACGATCATCTTTCATGCCGCCGTACCAAATCGCGCGAAATCCCAGGATGTCTTTATAGAAACGATCGGCGGCCCCGCGGTCCTGAACCGTAACGCCCACGTGAATCATGCGATGCGAGACACGCGTATCGGGAAGAAACTTTCCGAAATTCCGGCTGTGCAGAGAGCCCGGCATGTACTGGACAAATTCGACATTGTGGCCATCGGGATCCTTTACCATCATGCTGAGATTCCCGTCCAGACCGGGCTTCAAAGCCGCCGGAACCTTCACGCCTTTGCTGGCCAGATAATCGCGCAGCCGCCGGGCGTCCGTCGTTTCAAATGCAACATGTGAGAGCCGGTCTTGCGTTTCGCTCTTCAAGTCGGGAAACACTTCGATGTACTGATGGTCGTTGACCTTGAAATAGGTCAGCATAAGCCCGCCGGTGGGCTTATCGAGGCTGAACGGCTCCTGGTATCCAAGCCCGTGCCCATAAAACTGCCGGGCGGCGGCCATATCATTCGTTTCAAGGCCAATATGAGCAACCCCGACGATTGGTGGACGCTGCACTGTCGCGTCCCCAGGTTGTCCGGCTCTAATCGCGCCGGCATTGACAACCACCAATAGAGCAGTGGCGGGCAGAACAAATGGAAGTTGCATGTCCAAATCATGTTACGTCAACCGCGAGGCAAAAATCCGGTCAGGTGTTCCAGATGCCTGTTGCAGAGCTCGGATGTACGAATCACGAACGACTGACTGGTTTAGAGGTTGCAAAAAGCAGAGGCCATGACCTCTGCTTTTGATGCGGAATAGATTTAAGATACGAACGTCAGTCCGAAGCGCTTAGCGACCCGGACCATTTTGTCTTTATCCGGTACCGGGGGATTTTTCGGAGGCGCAAGATTTTTCGCGGGTGCGCTAAGTTCCCGAAAAAATTCTTCGAAGCCGCCAGGCGTAATATAAAGCAGCCAGCGCGCTGTTTTGGATTGAATTTTGAAGGAATGCGGAATGCCGCGCGGCAGCAGCGCCGCATCTCCAGCCTCCAGGATCAATTCCTCTTCTCCCCGAAATGCTTTTAAGTGTCCCTCCAGAACAAAGAACAGCTCATCTTCGTTCTCGTGGACGTGACGCGGCGGCTCTCCCCCTGCAACTCCGGTAATTTCGATCATTGCGAAATCGCCTCTGGTATCGGCCGCATCGGCGTGAATCGTCATCAGTGCTCCCTGAAACCAGATGGATCGTGATAGAAGATAGTCGAAAGATCCACGCCGGACCGGCGGTTGCATCTGTGCAGTTGCCATAAATGTCTCCTCGTTTGCTAACGCGAAATCGGGGAGCAAAATGGCTCAAGTTCGGAAAAAGACTTTACGGGCGGGCGTTCCGCAGCATTTCTCGTTTCAAAAAGGCTTTCGCCATAACCCAATCACGTTTCACGGTCGCCGGCGAGATGCCGAGCACGTCGGCCGTTTCCTCGATAGTCAGCCCCCCGAAATACCGCAACTCTACAATGCGGCTCTGTTGGGAATCGGCGTCCGCCAGCGCGTTAAGGGCGTCGTCGAGCGAAACCAGGTCTTGCTCCTTCTCCTGTGCGGGCGTCAAACTTTCATCCAGAGATAATTTGATGTTGGCTCCGCCCCGCTTTGCTGCTACTCTGGCGCGGGCGTGATCTACCAGAATGCGGCGAATCAGTTCCGCCGCCAATGCATAGAAGTGGTTACGGCTGCGCCACTCGACTTGATTCTGATCGATCAGGCGCAAATAGGCTTCGTGGACCAACGCTGTTCCTTCCAGCGTGTGATCTTGCCGCTCACGGCGGAGATATCCGTTAGCAAGCCTGCGCAGTTCTTGATAAACCAGCGGAGTCAATGCGTCCAGCGCTTCCTGGTCTCCGCGCCCCCAGCGAACGAGCAGAGTGGTTATATCGTCTTGGGCGGTACTCATAACTTTGCTCCCTGCGCGCTCCGAGATCAGCGCACACGATCTTGATCTTTGATCAAAACTACATCGGCTGTTGTCATGCCTCGCGAGTACACCAGCGTGTTATCGCGTGACCAATCGAAGGAATAAATCTCTCCCGAGCTGAAAGAAGTCAAAGGACGAGCGCTGCTGCCGTCAACCGGTTGAACCCAGATATTGGAAACCCCGTTTCGATATCCAAGAAACGTGATCGCATCCCCGTCTGGAGTCCATCTGAGAAGAGTGTCCGGTCTAACCGCGACATTGGGATCGAAAACCCGGAGGGGCTCGCCGCCTTCGGGCCCGAAAACCGCCAGTTTCCAATGGGGGTCTTCGGAAGTGTCGCTATACCAGGAGGCAATTTTCGAATTTCTTTGCGAGATCGCTGGATGCATTGTCAACGCGCTCGTTAGGCGGAGAGCAGGTCCGCCGGATACGGGTATCTTCCAGAGGTTGAAAGATCCTTTGAGATCGGTTTGGTGGAACACAATAAAATTTCCATCGGGAGTGAATTGGGGCCAATTGCCGTCTCGCAGACTGGCGGTGAGCTGCCGGGGATTGCTTCCATCCACGCCGATGCGCCAGATATGCCAGTTTCCGCTCCGGTTGGAATGGAATGCGATCGTCTTGCCTTCCGGCGATGGAACGGGAGCATAGCTTCGGCCCGTTCCGCTGGTAATCTGATGCTGGCCGCCGCCGTCCGCATTCATCAACCATAAATCCGCTGAACCGGTGGCGTCCGACGCGTAAAGGATACGGCCATCGGGCATCCAGGCGAGGTCGAAATACCGGCCTGTCCCAGGTGTGATTTGAATCGGATGTTCTGAATCTCGCTGGTGCAATAAATATATATCCGAGAGGGTCTGCTGCTGAACGGAAACAATTTCGTTGCCGTTTTCCGTCAGGCTCACGCCCAAATAATCGTCCAGACCGTTGCCGATTCTGCGTGATTTTCCGCGGCCGTACGGAATGTACCAGATTTGCTGGAAAGATGAATCATGTTCCTGGCCGACAACAGCCAGCGCCCTGTTCCTTCCCGACCAGGCGATGCTTTGCACCCACTGCCATCGTGGAGAGACAACCGCGCGTTTTTCGCCGGTTTGTACGTTGAAAACCACCAAGCGTATCGAAAATCCTTGCCGGTCGGTTGTCTCGATCGCAGCCGCGATCAATTTACCATCCGGCGACCAGGCGGGCATGCACGTCCAGGTAAAGCGCTCCGGGTAGCGATACGCCGCGAGCCTCCGCTCCGCGCCCGACCGCGAGTCCATGAGCCACAGCTCGCTTATCGACTCAGCCGGGTTCATTCGGACAGAGGCAATAGTCGTCCCATCCTTTGAAATACCAACCGGTCCTGGAAACGTGGCGGAGATCTGCCGCGGCTGGCCGCCCGTTACCGGAACCAGATATAGAAAGCGCTTGGACGGCTCCTTGTTGGAATAATTCAGATAACTGATTTCCTGGCCGTTCCTCGTAAATCCCAGCCCTTTGACCTCGCCCGTCAGGTTCGGATTGATCTCTACGGCGGCGGATCGTTTGAGATCGCGCATCCATAGAGAGAGCTTGCCTCCGTTTACAACCGTGTATGCGACGTGCTCGCCATCCGGCGATATAGCTGCTGAATCGGCCGTGCCATTCGCCGTAAGCTTTGTGAATCGCAGTGCAGAGAACGGAACGGGTCTGTTTGCGGTACGCCACCAGACCAAGCAGGCGAGAAGCATTGCCGCGAGTGCTCCCCAAATGGCAACGTGCCTCCAAACGCCTATAGGCCGGGACTGGCGCTGAAGAGCTTCCGTGTCCACTCCCGAGCTTTGTGCCGGTTGCGCCGCTGCAACGAGAGCCGCAAATCTTGGGTGATCGCGCAACGCATCCCAGCGTGGGTCTACGCCGATCCAGCAGACCCACCAATCGCGATCGGTCAAAGCCTGGTTCAGGCATGCGATCGCGCCGGAAGCGTCGCCGGTGGCCAGTCGGGCGGTGGCGCGATCGTAATTGGAAACATAGCGTTCCTGAGCGGCCTTTTCCAACTCGTCTCGTGCGGCGATTCCCGCCCGGCGATTCCCTGCAGCTATCTCGGACGCCGCTAGCACACTCAGTGCGGTACTGTTCCAGTTCCCCGGCTCATGCGCGTTTCGCGCGGCCGTAACCGCTTTGAGCGGTTCATCCGCCTTCAGATAGCACCATGCCAATATCTCCTGCACGACGCTGGCGTCCTTCAGGTCCTGGGGGGCCTGGCATAAAATTTCAAGCGCCCGCCCGTATTGCCGGGCGTTATAGTGTACGAACGCAAGCGCGGCCAGAATAAGCGGCGAGTTCGGATCGATTCTGGCGGCCCGTTCCAGACTCGCGATTGCAAGCTCCGGGCGTTTCCGCGCCGAACTCAGCAGTCCAAACCAGTAGTGCGCGCTGGCATAGTCCGGATTCCGGCTGACAGCCAAATTAAAATGTTGCTCCGCTGCCGCGTAATCAAGATGGCAGGCCCATAACGAAAATCCGAGTGAAGCGTGTGCCTCGGCTAATGACGGATCGAGCCGTAGCGCGGTTCGAGCGGAGTCGATTGACGCCGCAAAACACTCTTCGGGAGGCAATGCGCCCCACGCGCCAAGCCTTAGATAGTAGTCCGCAATCCCGGCATGCGCCCGGGCATAGTTGGGATCTTCTGCGACTGCTTGCATGAAACAGAACAGCGCCTTTGCTAGTTCGTCCGGGTCCCCGACGCTCCGGCTCCAATGCCAGCGCCCGCGGAGATAGGCTTCATGAGCCTTTGCGCTTGCAGTTCCGGCGGCCCCGCTCAATTGCGCGCGCTCCTCGCCGGTCAATTGCGGAATGAGAGCATGCGCCACCTGCTCGGAAATCGAGTCTTCCAGTTTGAGGAGTCCTGCCCCTCGCTCGTTAAAGCTGGCGGCCCAAATTGTCACGCCGGCTTCCGCGAACACCAGTTGCACGTTAACCCGGATATTTTCACCGTCGGCATAAATCGAGCCTTCAAGCACGTAGCGGACGCGCAGTTCGTGGGCCGCGAGCGCCGCTGCGCTTCCGTCCGTGTATTTCAGAACCGCGCTGGTCGGGCGTACCGAAAGGCGATCCACGCGGCTAAGCCGTGTAATCAGTGCGTCGGTTATGCCGGAAGCGAGAAATGCGCTCGAACTATCTTGACCTTGCAAAACCCGGAACGGAAGAATCGCAATCGATACCAGCGAGGGCGTTGTGCTCTCCACAACCGCTTCGGATGCAGTTGGGGGAAGTCCCTCCAGATATCGGCGTATATCGGACGCAAAGGCTTGAACGCTCGGATAACGTTCTTGCGGATCTAATCGTATCGCGTGCAGCACAATCGAGCGCAGGCCCATCGATAACCGAGCCTCACCCAAACTTCCCGACGCGGTCTTAACTCTCTCGAACGTGCTTAAACTAGGCCGCTCGCCGCACAGTAGCTCGTAGAGAATCACTCCCAGCGAGTAAACGTCGCTCCGCGTCGTTGCCGCATCTCCTCGCATCTGTTCCGGGCTGGCGTACGCCGGAGTCAGTACTTGGAATCCCGCCATGGTTGCTTCATTTGTCGTGCCCGGCAGGTCGCCGCCGACGATCTTCGCGATGCCGAAATCGAGTAGCTTCGGCGTGCCCTTCGGCTTCACCAAAATATTGCTCGGCTTGAGGTCGCGGTGCAGGATATCCCGATCATGCGCATATTGCACCGCCGAACAGACTTTTAAAAATAAATCCAGCCGGTCGCGATCGCTAAGCGCGTGTTCGCTGCAATAAGAATTGATCGGCTGACCTTCCACGTACTCCATGACGAAATATGGAAGGCCCGCGGGCGTGCTGCCGCCGTCGATTAGTCGTGCTACATAGGGATGCTCAATCCGGGCTAGAATTTGCCGCTCATTGCGAAAGCGCCGGATCGCTAGTTCGTTTTCGCTGCCGCATCGAATCAATTTGATGGCGACTTGCTTGACGAATTCGCTATCCGCTCGCGTGGCCAGGTAGACCTCCCCCATCCCGCCCCGGCCGACTTCGCGCTCCAGCCGGTATGCTCCAATCCGGCTTCCGGCCTTCGCTTCGGCTGGCTGATCGTTTCCGGAGCCGAATTGGGACTGGCTCGCTTTTGGATCGGGTATCGCGAACGATGCGAGCGAAAGCACAGGCTTTTCCAGGAAATCGTCGGTTTCTTCATATGCAAACAGCAGAGAATCCAATTCGCGGCGAAGCTCTTGGTCGCCTCCGCATTGCTCTTGAAGAAAGGACTCCCGCTCCGCGGTTTCCATGGAAAGCGCCGTGCTGAAGATATCCTTGATCTCTGCCCAGCGGCTTTTGCTGTTGGGAGCCATGACGCGGAGTAGTTAGCCTATGAGGCCACGCTACCATAAACGCTGGATAAATTTCCGCCTGAAAAGTCCTGTATCCGTAAAACTAAGCGGAGCTTCTATAGTTCCCGTACACATTACGCAAGAATCGTAAGGTTATGGCCACCGAAGATCCGAGCCGGAGACAATTTTTTCAAACCACCGTTGCGGCTTCTGCCGCCGTCGCAACTGCGGGACACTTTCGCAATTTTTACGTAGCGGCCGCTCGCCGGAACGGGATTGTCGGCAGCAGCTTTGTGCTCCTTAACGAAAACACGCCGCCCGTGGAGATTGTTTACGGCTATTCGCAACTGTCGACAAAAACGCCCATTTCCTCGAACACTTGTTTTCATTGGGCCTCTATTACAAAAACGTTCACCGGTATCGCGATCATGCAACTGCGCGACCGCGGTCTCTTGGGCCTTGATGACCCGGCCAGCCGCTATGTTCCCGAACTGCGCCAGGTCCACGATCCGTATGGCCCGGTGGAGGCGATTACCATTCGCCATCTCCTCACGCACAGCGCCGGTTTTCGCAATCCGACCTGGCCTTGGCGAACCGAGGCATGGCAGCCGTTCGAACCGGCGAAATGGTCCCAAATTGTTGCCATGCTGCCTTACACCGACGTCGAATTTCGCCCGGGCAGCCGGCACAGTTACTCAAATCTCGGAATTGTCTTTCTCGGACAAATCATCGAGCGCCTGACAGATGACGATTACGAGGTCTATATCGACAAGAACATCTTGAAGCCGCTCGAAATGTACCGGAGTTACTTCGATCAGTCTCCCTATCATCTGCTCCCATATCGATCCCATAGCTATTTCCTCGAAAAACGCCAGCTCAAGGAAGCGCCTTTCAATTTCGATACGGGCATTACCGTTTCCAATGGAGGCTTGAACGCGCCGGTTCCCGACATGCAGAAATACCTTCGGTTCCTGATCGGTAACCGTCACGAGACCAGTTATGAAATTGTTTTGAAGCGCAGTTCCCTCGAGGAGATGTTTGCCAAACAGCTTGATATCGCATCCAGCGATTCTTCGCAGTTGGTCGAATCGCCGGGAGCGGATTCCATCGGCCTCGCCTTCTTCCGGCACGAGCAGAACGGACGTCTCTACATCGGCCACGGCGGTAACCAGAATGGTTTTCTCAGCCATTTCTACCTCGATCTGCCGGGCCGCAGCGCTTATCTTGTGGTCTATAACACCGATGCGGAAGATCCGGCTCAAAACACCGGCAAGCTTGATTTAGAAATTCGCGACTACGTGTTAACGCGCGCCCTTCGGGTCTCATGAGAGATCCTTACGCGGGCGAGGAACACTTTCGTAAGTCGTTGATCTTGAAACCGAGCCGCGACCGCGAGGGAGCGGTCAAGCCAATTTTTCACAAACCGAAAGGATTGGAGTTTCAGCCCTGCTATTGAAATCGTGGGGACGCGCTACTAGGGTTCGTTAAATCGGCAGTGCATTACATTAAGATTTCCCCAGTGTGAGCTGTATCGTAACCGGCGATAGACTCAAGTTTTCTTCTGAAATGAGAACGCTGTAACACGTCCAGAAGTGCCTTCGCCGCCGGTGATTCGAGCGATGCTTGTGCAAATGAAACATCAAAGCGCTCCACGGCGAGCGGAACGAAATCTAGTCCGAAGCAGCGCGCTGCGGAACGAGGCGCAATGCAGCAGTCTGCGTCTCCGGCAGCTACCGAAAATGCCGCGGCGAGATGCCCAGCGGCAACGGAATCGTAGCCATTGACCTGTTTGAAAGGGATCCCGAGTTCACGGAGCTTAGCGTCCAATAACTCCCGGCTGCCGGCTCCCTCTTCACGATTCACGATCTTCAAACGATAACCGGCGAGATCGGCAACAGATCGTATGCCGTTTGGATTTCCGCGCCGTACCACTAGTCCTTGCTCCCAAACAGCGAACGTTACGACTCGAACAGAGGTTTTGGGGAGCAGCCGGCGAATTATCGGAAGATTGTACTTTCCGCTTGCCCGGTCAAGCAGGTGTGAGCCTGCTGCGTGAACTCGTCCTTGCTTCAACCATTGAAGCGCCAGGCGGCTTCCGGCAGGCACACTGATGATGTCAATTCCGGAAGGGCGTAGCGCGTCATGCAGCATCGAAAGGGCTGGATCGCATCCCGCTAGCAGCAGCCTTGTGCCGTCCTCCGGCAATTCGACCGGTGCTTTGATTCGGACACTGAGCTTTTTCCGCGATTCGATAATAGCCTCCGCTGTCGGTAGATAGGCCGGTAAGAGAGTAGTAGGAACCGCGACGAGCCGCTGATTCACACGGCAAAGCCGCACGGGCTGGCCCTCGCTCGCCTGAACATTAGGTAGCAGCTCGGCGCCGATGGGCTCAGGTGGGTATTCATCGGATAGGGAAAAGATTTCCTCCACCTTCACGTCGAGCGCACGAGAGAGTTGGAGCGAAACTGTCGTATTCGGAACGAAAGTGCCCTCTTCAATGGCGTAAATGGTTTGCCGGCTGACGCCCACACGCCGCGCTAGGTCAGCCGCGGCAATTCCGCGCTTTTTTCGAATCGCTTGGAGATGATTGCGAACTATCATGGGTTCCTGACAGCGTTGTCGCGTATACTTTACAAAGTAACTCAAGAGTGACAACCAATGCCACAATGTTGCTTTCTAAGCAAATGCTGCATGAACCCGATCCCGGTCCTCGGCAGTTGGCTGCTTCTTGCTTGCGCATGCTTGGTACAAGCCCAGGTGTCCGCCTCGCTTTCGGGAACAATCACGGATCCTTCCGGAGCCGTCGTATCGAATGCAACGGTGATTGCCGAAAATGCTGATACAGGAGCAGTCCGTACCGGCGTAACGAACGCTACTGGCCAATATCGGCTTCCTGCGCTTCCCGTCGGCCGCTATGAAATGAGAGTTCGAAAGGCGGGCTTCGCGGAGGAAGTCCGCAAGGGCATCAATCTCGTTGTTGGGCAGGAGGCGCGTGTCGATCTTAGCCTTAGACTCGGTACGTCCAGCCAGGAACTCACCGTCAATGCTGACGCGTCAGTCGTAAACACAAGCGCGGCCGATATCACGGGGTTGGTGGGCGAGCGGGAGATCAAAAATCTTCCGCTGAACGGAAGAAGCTTCGATCTGCTGACGACCCTCAGCCCCGGAGTGGTGAATTTCACCTCTCGGAAGACCGGTGGCGTCGGTGTCTCCAATTCAACTGTGGGTAACAATTTCGCGGTCTCGGGCAACCGGCCGCAACAGAACCTATACCTGCTCAATGGCGTGGAATTTACCGGCGCTGCTGAAAATAACATGCAGCCCGGGGGAACCAGCCAACAGTTGTTGGGTGTCGATGCTGTGCGGGAATTCAACATTCTGCGCGACAGCTACGGCGCCGAGTATGGCAAACGTCCGTCCGCCCAGGTCCTGATTGTCACCCAGTCTGGAAGTAATCAGCTCCATGGTTCTCTGTATGAGTTCATCCGCAATAACGCCCTGGATGCGCGCAATTTCTTCGACGGTGCATCAGCCCCTGGTTTCACCCGTAACCAGTTTGGAGCCTCCCTTGGAGGACCGATAAAGAAAGACAAAACATTCCTGTTTGGCAATTGGGAAGAACTGCGTCAGCATCTGCACCAGACCGGGGTCGATCTGGTGCCCGATAACAATGCCCGGAACGGCTACCTTCCCTGTAAGTTAGTAGCTCCAGCGCCCAGGCCTTGTCCGAGTTCGGGTCTCGTGTTCGTCGGCGTCTCACCGCTGATCGACGCCTGGCCTATGCCTTCTCCCGGAGCACCTGATTACGGCGGCATCTCGGAAGCATTCAACAGTCCTCTACAAACCATTCGGGATGATTTCGGAACTGCACGGCTCGACCAGGTATTCGGCGCGAAGGACACGCTTAGCGGAAGCTACACGATAGATGACAGCGAAACCTACACGCCCACCAGTACGAATGCCTATAGCGCCGACGCCGAAACACTCCGCGAGCAAGTAGCAACGCTGCACGAAACTCATGTTTTCTCGCCGGCCCTTTTGAATACAGCCCTGGTCGGCTACTCACGAGCGAGCTATTTTTTTACTGGGGAGCCGACCCCCGGTACGCCCGCTGCAAGCTTGCCCGGGTTCTTGGCCGGGCTTCCGGTTGGAGCCCTGGTTGTCGGAGGCAGCGCGGCCTCGAACCCGACAGCCCAGATTAGTCTCGCCGGAAGTAACAACGGCAGCAATCTGTTCGTCCATCGAAACATTTACACTTACGAAGACCGCGTATCTTTAACTGCCGGCCGTCACCAATTCAGTTTCGGCGCATGGTTTCAGCAGTTCCAGTCAAACGAAACCCTCGCCTTAAGCCAGTACGGTCAAGCGACGTTCACTAGCATTCAAACTTTTCTGCAAGGAACCATCGGCTCACTTCTTTTCAATCCGTCGCCCACGCCGCTTGGTTGGCGTTCGCTGTTTGGCGCCCTCTATGCGGAAGATGCCATTCGTGTGAACCCACACTTGACAATTTCACTCGGCCTCCGCGACGAATTCACAACTGGCTGGAATGAGGCGCATGGCCGCGCCTCCAATTATGTTTATTCCAACCGGGTAATCGTCACTCAGCCGCATATCGGAGACTCTGTATTCACAAAGAACCGCGGCAAATTTCTTCCCGAGCCCAGAGTGGGTATCGCCTGGAGTCCTTTCACGGATAAAACCGTTATTCGCGCGGGTTTCGGAATGTACAACGATCTGCAGGATGCGCTCGGGTACCGTACCGATCAGAACGCGCCCTTCAATCCTACATACAGTCTGCCGAACGTTCTTGTATCGCACCTTCCTCTTGCTCGCGCCGTTCCCACCCAGCCATCGGCACGCTTGGTTCCGGGCGGGGTGCAACCGGATTTGTACACCCCGACTCTGATTTCATGGTCATTGCGTGTTCAACAGGAGCTGACCGCAAATACTGCCTTAACGGTTGGATATGTCGGTTCGCATGGCTATCACGAGATCTTGGGTATCGACGCGAATGAGCCCTTTCCCGTAATCTGTCCGGCATCACCTTGCCCGGCTACGTACCCGAGCAACTTCCCGGCAGCGTTGGAGGGTAAAACGATCCCCGCCGGAACTTATTATGTCCCGACAAGCGTCCGTGCAAATCCCGCTATCGCCAATACCTGGACTTATTTTTCCGAAGCCGACAGTTCCTACAACGCGCTACAAGTGGAGATCAATCACCGTTTCGAGCACGGATTCTCATTACGCGGATCGTACACCTGGTCCAAAACGATCGACAATGGAGACTCCGTGAATGCCACGACCTCCGGTGGCGAGCCTGCGCTCGCCTCAAACCCTTTCGATCTACGTGCGGATCGTGGTCTCGCGAATTTCGACGTGCGCAACGTGGGTGTAGTCGGCTTAGTTTACGAACTGCCGTTCGGCCACGGCAAGCGATTCCTCGGTAGCGCAAACGGGTTGGGCAATGCGCTCGTGAGCGGCTGGACGGTCAATTCGGTTGCGACAATTCAGAGCGGGTTTCCCTTCACACCGCAGCTCAGCTACAATCCATCGAGGAACGGAGACACACGCAATCCGGTACGCCCGTACGTCAATCCGGCATTTACTGGACCAGTCATTCTGGGCAAGGTCGATCAGTGGTTCAACCCGGCGGCATTTCTGCAGCCGCCGAACAACAGCGGTTTCTACGGTGATCTCGGCAGAGATACCTTGATAGGTCCTGGCCTGGGCACGTGGGATTTTTCTCTGATGAAGGATATGTCCATTCGCGAGCGTGCAAGCGTGCAATTTCGAGCCGAATTCTTCAATTTGCTCAACACGGCCAACTTCAATACCCCTAACGCCGTCGTTTTTACTCCCAGCGGCATATCGCCGACAGCAGGTGTAATTACAAGCACATCAACGACGTCGCGTCAGATTCAATTCGGGCTGAAGCTGCTTTGGTAATCGGGGCGGGATTCTAAATCGTCGCGAAGCGCTGCCTGCTAAAGCCGGATTGTCAACGCCCCATTGAGCTCCCATCGGCCCTCTACTCTTCGCGCAGCGCGCTTACCGGATCGATTCGCATGGCGCGGCGCGATGGCAAGTAACTCGCCAGCAGGGCCGAGATACCCAGGACAGCCGCAAATACCGCGAATATCGACCAATCCACGTCGACGATGTTATAGAGAGCGCTCGACATGATTCGCGCCAGTACGATCGCAAGCGCCAGTCCGATAGCCAGGCCGGCCGAAGTCAGGCGCATAGTCTGGCGCATGATCATATTGAAAACATCGGCGCGGCGAGCGCCCAGCGCTATCCGGACGCCGATATCGTGAGTCCGCGCTGCGACGAAATACGAGAAAACAGCATACACACCGCTTACCGCCAGAAGCAGCGCGATCAGGGCGTAAATGGACATCATTCGCGCTGCGGCGCGGACTCCGGACATCGATTCGCTAATGACCTGTTCCATGGTCTTCACTTCGTAGACGGGCAAATCGTGATCGACAGCCGCAATCCGGGAGCGCGCTACTTTGGCGGCATGCAATGGATCGTTGCTTGTGCGAAGCACAAACTCAGCGGCGGATACCGGGTATTGCGCATACGAGATGTAAGCGGTCGGTATGGGTTCGCCGCTAAAGCCATCTTTTGTATCGCGGGCGATACCCACAACGGTGAGCCAGTCCGAATTATTGTTCAGCTTTATACGATGGCCGACCGGGTTCGAACTGCCCCAATAATGCCGGGCAACCGATTCGCTGATGACAACGACGCCTGGCGCTTGCGGACGGTCGCCGTTCGAAATCGCGCGACCCTGCAATACAGGAATACGCATCGCGTCAAGATAGCGGCTGCTGACCGATATGACATCCGGCCGCGGTTCACCCGCCCGCGGCTCGGCGCGTCCGTCAATCGAAAAATGTTCTGCTGGGCCGATCTCTGATGAAACTCCTGCCGCCTGGACATGCGGAACCGTTTGGAGGCCTTCGAGCGCTCGATCGTAGAACGACCGCATCTGAGTGGCAGCCCGGTATTCGGTCGCCGGGAGCGAGACCTGCAAGGTCAGAAGATTTTTGGGATCGAAGCCGCGGTTCCGATCTATCAGATGTTCAAATGTCTTTACCATCAGGCCCGCCCCTACCAGCAGCACGAGGGCAAGAGCAAGTTCGGAAATAATGAGTGCGGTCCGAACGTGATTACGCGGCGTCGCCGCGCTCGAGCCGCCGCGTTCTCGGAGCGCGTCGCTCAGGTCCGCTCCCATTCTCCTGTACAAAAGTTGAAAAAGCGCCGGCAAGCTGCATAAGATGCCCGCGACTATCGACAGCCCGATAGTAAATAGAACAACCGTCGAATCTACATGCATCGTTCGAAGGCCTGGAACGATGCGTAACGCAACGGCCGGAATTCCTTTTTTCGCGTAATCGTTATTCCAGCTTGCGAAAAACAATCCCGCCGCGCCTGCTATGCACGAGATCAGGATGCTTTCGGCAAGCAATTGGCGGGCGATTTGGAACCGGCTCGCGCCAAGCGCGGCCCGCACCGTTATTTCCTTCTGTCGTGTGGCCGCCCGAGCCATCTGCAGGTTACCGATATTCGCGCAGGCCAGCAGCAGGACAAAGCCCGCGGCATCCAGCAGAATCCAAAGGAAGTGGTTTGTCACCGTGTCGGTGAGATCGCGAAGTGGGATCACCAGTACGTTGCGGTCTTCGTTCGTGCCCGGATATAGTTTCGCGAGGCGCGAAGCCATCGTCGAGGCTTCAGTGCTCGCCTGCGCCACGGGTAGATTGGGCTTTAGCAGGCCGATGACCATCAGATCGCGAGTTTTGCGTTCGTGCTGCTCGGCAGGGTTCAGGATTAAAGGCGACCAGATATCGGCCGAAAGGGGATAATCGAAACTATCCGGCATAACGCCGATCACCGTGTATTTCTGTCCGGAAAGCGAAATGGATTTGCCGATCGCGTTTGGTGAAGCGGCCAGATGGCTCTTCCAGAAGCCTTCGCTGATAACAACTACGTTGGACCGGTTAAGCTGGTCGCCCACGGATGAAAATGTCCGGCCAAGTTCCGCGCCTTTGCCTAGAACGGAAAAAAATTCCGGAGAAACCTCATACGCTTGTACGCGCTCGGGGTTCCCCGTTCCTGTCAGGTTCACATCCCAGCCGCGATAGGCGGCCAGCTTCTCAAATGAATGACTCTGAGTCTTAAGATCGGTGAAGTCGCCCGGCGACAATGCCTCTCGCTGCGTGCTGAATTTGGGCTTCTCCCATATCGTCATGATCCGTTCCAGCCGCGGATAGGGGAGCGGGTGGAGAATCATCGAATTGATCAGAATGAATGAGGCCGCATTGACGCCGATTCCGAGCGCAAGGGCCATCACGGCAACGAGGGCCGCCACCGGGTTTTTCAGCGAGACGCGAATAGCATACCGAAGATCTCGAAGGAAGTCTCTCATCCGTTACCTCAACTTAAGAAAGCAATCCCGCTGCAAATTGTATATCGTTGACCGTCCGCAGTTTCGCCCTCATTGCAGAACATCCATGTAATGTTTGTGGGACGACGGTGTTCGAAATCGACGTGCTTTTGCTTCCCTCTACAATGTTAGGTTCGGGGAGCTTCATTGGCATTAGAAGATGAGCTGTTGCGCCAGCGCCACGAGCGATTGGCCCAGATCCGTCAACTCGGGTTCGAGCCGTATGGCCACGCGTTCGAGCACACTCACACGATTCCGCAAATTCTGGCAGAGTATGGATCGACCACTGTCGAGCAACTTGCTTCGCCGGTGCAAGTCCGCGTAGCCGGGCGCAT
>DAISJE010000034.1:0-16184 GCA_036821665.1 Bryobacteraceae bacterium
CGGAACGGCCAGGTTGTCACCCTTCGTTTTCGGCACGCCGGCTATTTTCCGCTCGATCTCACGCGGATTGCAGCAGATGAGATCTATATCGCGCGCATGCTGCCGCTTCCGGAAGCGCCACCCGCTGCGCTCGGCCGCCCGGTTTCGGTACTTTCAAACGTTCAGGTTCGCTATTCGGAAAAGGCCACCCACATCATTAATGTCGGAAGTGTTGGCCGAGCATTCGAAATCGTGAACACCGGGAACGTTCCGTGTAATGGTGGCGGTGCATGCTCTCCCGATGGGAAGTGGCGTGCTACCATCGGCTCCCTCTCGGTGGATGCCGGGGCAGGTAGCCAATTTCAGAACGTGCGCCTATCCTGTATCGCCGGGCCGTGTGCTTTTGCAAAAATCGAATCCGAGGAATCTACGGATAATCGCCGCATTTTGAAAGTCTCGGTTCGCAATTGGTCCGACACCGTCACGTATCTGCTGGAAGCCGAGGTCGTCCAGGTACGCGTAACCGAGGTGGTCCGAAATTTATTCCCTGCAAAGTTCGGTCCCACCATGAATTTCACGCTTCCCGCGGGCGCGGAAGGACCAAGCATCATCGCCGAAATGAATGGCCATACGATTGTGTACCCTCTTGGACCGGCCTTGATCCTGTCGTGGGCCGATTGCACGTTAAAGATGAATCCCGATCACACAAAGCTCTACCGGTGCGAATTGAAGCCGGGATACCGGTTCGATGAAAAAGTAGGTGGACAAGGGTAACCAATGCCCTCATCCACCGGGAGGGAAAACAGCGATAAAGCTCGTTTTAGTATTCGCGCCGCGCGGCATCGGCATCCGATGCCAGGTCGCGAAGCACTTCAAAAAATTCTCTGTCTTGACCGATAAACAGTCCATCGGCTATGAAAGCGTTCAAAGTTGCCACCGCCGCTCCCCTTGTTGCCGTGGGGCGAATGACGGAAACGGCCGGAAACTTCCGGTTAAGGAACGGGACCGGCTCAGGCATAATCAGATTCGCTTGCAGCGATTGAGGTTGATTCTTGGTCAAATCCGCGAATGTTACCGATGCCTTTGTAATCGGGTCGATGTCGGTCAGGGGAGTTGCATTTCCGGCTTTATCTTGCCAGGTTTGAAAGTGCATTGTTTCAGTCGGCCCGATACTCAGCAGAATTCGAAGCACCTGACGATTCGTTACCCGCTGTGCCAGAGCCGGGTAAACGCTGGTCCCGCCCTGCTCAATAAAAGCAAAGTGAAATCCAGCCGTGAATGCGATGGCTTTTAGATGATCGGTTTGATCTCCCATCGCCGCCGTACTACCGGCCGTGTCGGCATTGCTGCGGGGAATTGCCGGATGCTTTCCAACATCTAATCCCTTAACTGCTTGGCGAAACGTGAACGCCGGATCGAGATCCGGGTTTTTTGTGCTGCTTCGGTATCGTGTCCAAAAGCTCGTATCGATCGTAAGCTCGGTCAGATTCGTTAGCCGCCCTTTTCCTGTTGATCCTTCCGCACTGCTGCCGGGCAAATTACGAAATCTGGGGCCGTTAAGCAGATCCAAATCTGTAATAGCAGCGCCCTTAGAAGCCAGATAGGCTCTCAAAAACGCAGCGTGCGTAAACTCGTCGTCAGTATTGTCGTGAATGTACTGAGCCATATCGCCATCTAAAATGCTGAGGGCTGCCGTGTAAGCGGGATTCCCGCCGGTGGCTTTCGCGAATTCGTTATCTTGGGTTCCTCCGAGTTCCCAATATTGTTCCCACAGGTCGCTTTCGATAATTTCCACGGCACCCAGAAACCTGAGAATGGCAGCATCTCCCTTGGTGATGTCGCCGCCATCGTCATCGTCGTCTGGATCTTCAGCGAATGCGGGTAAGCTATTTGCGAGTAACGTCGTACCCACGGTCGCAGCGCCGGTTGCGAATCCTTTCTTGAGAAAAGAGCGCCGGCTAGCTCCGCCTCTCAGATAACTTATTGAATCATTCACAGCGTATTTCCTTTCTTGCACGTCTACGGAAAATCGACCCCACTACAGAGGTATTGAATAGTGGTCCTGGGCTGATCTTAGAGGTAACTTGCCCCGCAGGGTGTTACCGCCTCGTAAATTGGTTGTGAAGGAAGTGCCGGTTAGCCTTGATTCTAAATAGTGAATAAATAGCGTGATGCACAATCGTTATTTATTCGAGGAACCACGATCACATCACGGCGCCAAACATGAAACCTACGAAGGAAAATAGCGACCGCAAAGCGATGAACCTACCGCGGAAGTGTGAAGGCATATAGCGTATCGCCCGAAGCGAACACCACAAACTGATGCCCTCCCAATTCATACGTTATCGGACCGTTTCCAACGTATTCACCGGTATTCACATGCCAGAGCGCGCGCCCAGTCCTCGGATCGAGAGCCATCAAATGACCTGAACTGTCGCCGGTGAAGAGAAGTTTGCCGGCTGTGCTCAGCAACCCGGCGTTCGAATCGCCATCATGCCGCCAACATATTTTGCCGGTTTTATACTCGATTGCAATAGTGAAGCCTTTACCACCAGGCAGCCCGTCATCGCGGCCCGCAAAGCCCTCGGCTTTTCCTTTTGCAGTCAAATAAAAAACGCTGTAATTCTGTGACGCGTTCGCGTAAAACAAGCCCGTTTCCGGATTGAAGCTAGGCGCAAACCAGTTCGTTGCACCCCCTGAGCTGGGTGAAACCAGCGTGCCATCCCGCGTTGGCTCCTTTGATGGGTCCGCAAGCGGCACTCCGCGGGCGTCAATACCCTTCGTCCAGTTCGTCTCCACGAAAGGAGCAGTCAGAACATGCTTTCCGTCGACTCGATCCAATACAAAGAAGTACCCGTTCCGATTCGCTTGTGCGAGCAGTTTGCGCTTGACGCCGCTAAGCTCGCCGTCAATTAAAACCGGCGTCTGCGTAGCATCCCAATCATGTGTATCGTGCGGGGTCGGCTGGAAATACCAAACCAATTTGCCGGTGTCCGGATTCAGCGCCACGATAGAAGACGTCCACAGATTATCTCCTCTTCTGCCCTGACCTGCATGGACTGGGTTCGGATTGCCAGTGCCCCAGTAGAGCAGATTCAGTTCGGGATCGTAGGTGCCCGGCATCCATGTCATCCCACCGCCATGTGCCATCGCATCTTTATCCGGCCATGTTTCTGAGCCCGGCTCTCCCGGCTGGGGCTCACTGTTCCAGCGCCACTGCAATGCTCCTGTTTCTGGATCCCGAGATTCGAGATAGCCAGGATTATCCAGCGAATCGCCTCCCACACCCACGATAATGTGATTGCGAATGACAAGGGGCGCCATTGTCGAAAAATATTCGAGCTTCACATCGGCGATCTGCACTCTCCAGCGCTCTTTCCCATTCTTCGCGTTTAGCGAGATCAGGTAATTATCAGGCGATTCAAAGTAAAGCCAATCGCCATACATGCCCACGCCACGATTTCCGATGATCCAGGCCGGATTGTTGGGGTATCGAAAGTGCCAGATCTCGCGTCCGCTCCGCGCGTCCACTGCCCACACATTATTCGGCACGGTGAAATACAAGACGCCGTTCACTTCGAGTGGAGTGGCCTTAACCGTCCAGGCGCCTCCGCTATCCCGAATGCGATACACCCACTGAAGCGCGAGCGAACGAACATTTGAGGCGTTGATCTGTGAAAGCGGACTGTAGCGCCGGCCTGAATAATCTCCGTTGTATGTCGGCCAGGCGGTAGCGGGAGGCTTAAGCAGATCGGCCGGATTCAGGCCTTGCCCAAGCAGTCCAAAAGGAACCAGGCCAAGCACGCAAAGCGCGTCAAGTCGCTTCATTTCAAAGTTTCCAGATAGGCAAGCATGTTGTGCATGAGCGCGTCGGTATACTTCGGAAGCAAATCACGATGGAACTGAAGCGGATCGTGAATTTGAACTTCGACGCTGCCGCGCGCGTAAGACCGGTACCAACCCGACGAATCGAGGAGCGCTACATCGAAGGCGTCTAATTGCAGCAACGTCCCGGCTATCGATTCACCGGTGGGCAGTTTCACGGATACTGCGATTGCGGCCGCAGGTTTGGTTTCTCCCTCGATCAATGCTGAATATTCGGGAGAAGGCGGCGACAGGAACCGCGATTGCAACTCGGTCGCCTCGTATTTCGAAGCAATGTGTGCCAGGTCTTTCGTTGGGGAATGGCAAGTGTTGCATTTTCCGAGTCCATTGAAGTACGCTTCACCGGCTTTAGCATCTCCTGTGACCAGCCCGCTTATCACGTATGTGAATCGGTTCGCAGCTAAATGCGTTCTCGAATGCAAGAATGCTGCTATGTCCGTAATCTTCGCGTTATCCAGCGAAAAGGCCGGCATGCCTTTTGCAGGCCGCCCGTTTCTAACCACTTGGCCGATCAGATTTCCTCCTGAATCGTGAAGCACAACTGTTGACCGGACTAGATCGGGTCCGCTTCTGCCCCGCGCGTCCTCGCCATGACAAAAGCCGCAGGTTGTCAAAAACAGCTTTTGCCCCCGCTCAACGGAGGCGGGATCCTGTATGCCGCCGCCAATCGTGTCCGGTCCACCCTGCTGTGCTGCCGGGCGCGTGGCCTGAAGGGAATTCTCCGGTTGCTGGGCGGTAGACGGAATGGCGACTAGCAAAAGAGCAAACGCCATCGGAGTTGCATTGAACCGTCCCTTTATTGCTTTGCACATATGGACGACGCTGGTACGGAACAACGTTCTAAACGGTAAGTTGTGCATCTCACGACGCGCCGACCATGACTTCCGGCGCGACAGGTTTCGATTCCACGCCAGCCTTCGCAAGAATCCAATAGACGAGAAACGCAACTAGCGCGCTGTACACAGTCGCCGGCTGGCTATATGTTTTCAAGGCAGGCCCGGCAGGTAAGAAGGGAATCATTCCTACCAGAAAGCCCGCCGCCCAAGCGCCATATCCGGCCATGTTGATACCCTGTCTCGGTCCAGCCCACTTTCGTCCCGAAAGTATATAGTCAGCGAGCATTGCGCCGCAAATGGGACCAAACGATGCGCCGATAATTTGGAAAAACGGCACAAGATGAGAGGCGACTCCCGTTATCGCCAAGATAAGCGAGACGGTCACGCCGGCCATGGTGGAAGCGACGCGGCGGATTGAGGGCAGCATCGTTGAAAAGCTGTTTCCGATGATAAAACCACAGAAACACGCGCCTGGAACGGAGGCGGCCGCATACAGAAAGAAAATGATTCGCGCCAGTAAGCCGCCGACCAACCCGATCAAACCATCGAACGTAAAAGACGCAAATCCCGGATGCGTGCTGTGCGCTCCCGCCATGGAGAGTAAAGGCAGGCCACCCGCATAGAGTATCGCAACAAAAATTCCAATTGCGCCGCCTCGGACGATGTCACGCTTATTGCGATTTTCCATGCCGAAATCTGTGCCGGCGGCGCCGGCAGTAGCAAAGAATCCCGTAATGATCTGGATCAATAAAATGAACCCGACCGCTGGTCCGTGCGTGGGTGGCACGTAATGAGTGAGGCCGGAACCGGTCTTGACAAATACCACCAGGAGCATGATGAACGGAACAATGTTGATCAATAATGCGACGCGGGCGACGTAGCGAATTCCCATGCTGGCAATAAATGCGAGTGTGTAGGCCCAAGCAATCGCAATCGCGATGTACGGAAAGGCTGCGTGGTTAACCGGGATGCCCAGTCCCTCGAGAATGAACTTTGTGGCGAGATCGGTGGAAACGCTGTACCAGCCAACCTGGAGGACGCCCATCAACAGGCCGGGCATAAGATACCCGCCGCGGGCTCCGAACGTTGAACTCCCGACAACATACAGCGGAAGACCGGTTTTCATGCCCAACATTGCAGGCGCGTAGTAATACAGCGCAAAACATAGCAGCGCCGCCACGATTAAGGCAACCAGGCATAAACCCAAACGCATATGGTCAAGCGTGCCGGTTGCGATCGACTGATAGAATCCGATCCATAAAAAAACACCTGCGTATGCCGGGGCCGTGTTGAGATACCAGGGTGCCCGCGACTCTTGCGGGCGGGGATGCGTTCTCGAAATGTAATCGGGCAGCATTGCGAATCTTTTGGTCTTATGCGGTTGCTTCCGGAATTCCGCATAGCATATCATAGTTTCGTTCTTGAATCAGGAACAGAGTTCTGAAATTTGGCAAAGGAGGACTGTGAAGCTCAGCCGTAGTGAATTTCTTAAACTCTTGGCCGGTACCGCTTCCATGCGGGCCATTTCCGCAAACCCATTACGGCTGCCGATTGGCATTCAGCTCTACACCGTACGGAACGATCTCACCGCTAATTATGCGCCTACGCTCAAGAAGCTAGTTGCGATGGGATACCGGGAAGTGGAAGGAGGCATGACCTCCGATGGCCGGCTTGATTTCAACGGTGGCAAGCCGCGCCAATTCCGCAAAATGCTCGACGAAGCCGGCTTGCGCATTCCCAGTTGCCACTTTGGAGTGCCGGCGAACGATGCGGAGTGGAACAACAACATTGAAATCGCACACCAATTGGGTCTCCAGTTTATGTTGTGCGCCGCACCGCCCAAGGAAACCAATTCGCTTAATGCCTGGAAACGTAGCGCGGGATTCTTCACACATTTGGGCGCGCTGTGCCGCGCTGCGGGGCTGCAGTTCGCCTATCACAACCACAATGCGGAGTTTCGGATGTATGACGGGGTCATCGCCTATGACGAACTGCTGCGCTCCTCCGATCCTGAGCTAGTGCAGATGGAGGTCGATTGTTTTTGGATGACCTTTGCGGGCAAGGATCCCGTCGCATATTTCCAGAAATATCCAGGCCGGTTTCCCTTATTGCACGTTAAAGATCTAAAGCCCGGTTACAAGCCCACGACGGGCGACTTCAAAGGTAATCCGTTCTGCGAGGTCGGGACCGGAATCATCAAATGGAAACGCATTTTTGAAGCGGCGAAACAGGGTGGAGTAAAACACTACTACGTCGAACAGGACATGTGGGACCGGCCTTCTCTTGAAAGTGCGCGCATAAGCGCAGAGTACTTAAAGAAACTTCAGGCGTGACCGTTTCTAAGACAGATGAAACTCGCGGTTTTGACGGCGCGGTGGGCTTCAAAGTTGACAGGGAACTTATCTTAAAAAGAAACAGATGAAAGCCATCTTGGTTTCGGCTCCCCCACACTTTGAATTGACGACGGTCCCGGATCCCCAGTGCCGGGTCGGCGAAGTGGTAATCCGCACGACCTTTTGTGGCATTTGCGGCACGGATTTGGAAATTTTACGGGGAACAATGCCGCAAGGGTTCACCCGGTATCCGGTCGTACCGGGGCACGAATGGACCGGTGTCGTAGAAGAGATAGGACCTGAGGTGACGGCTCTGCGCCCGGGCGACCGCGTTTCGGTAGAAGGCTATCTGCCCTGTCGGGAATGCCCGGGCTGCCGCACTGGACAAAATAACCTGTGTGCCACGCATGAGCAGATCGGAATGACGCGGAATGGCGGGTTTGCCGAATACGTCGCCGCTCCCGCCAGCTCGTGTCATTTGGTTGCCGGTCACGTCGGTCTCGATGAAGCTCTCATGGTTGAGCCCGCATCGACGGTCGTGCGTGGAATCGAGCGAGCACATCCAAATCGAGGCGTGAAAGCAGCCGTCATCGGCTGTGGTCCCATAGGGCTCATTGCCGCACGCGTTCTGGAACGGTACGACCCCGCGGCGCTGTTGGGTGTCGATTTGTCTGCAGAGCAGAGGACGATGGCCGAGCGCGCCGGATTCACGGAGTTTATTGCTTCCGCGGACCCGCGCGATTTGGTCGCACAAAGCCGATCGAATGGTTGGGATGTTGTCGTCAATTGTGCGTCCGGCAGCAAGCCTCTGGAACTGGCACTCCAAGTCGTGCGGCCGGGCGGCGTAATTATTGCGATCGGCAGTTCGCCGGATACGTGCAAGTTGCAGATTTCTGCGAACCTTTTTGTGACACGCGATTTGCACATCGAAGGGATTCTCGGATATACAACTGCATCTTGGATTCGCACGCTGGGGCTGCTTACGGCGGGAGAGCTTCGATTGGGGGACCTCATCTCTCATCGCAAGCCGCTTAGCGAATTTGAATCCGCTGTGAGTCTCCTGCAATCGCGTTCAGAACCGATGGGGAAGGTGGCAATCTGCTTTCCCCAACCCCAAAATGCTTCCATCGAGGCCGCTTGAGGCGTTCCACTTGATATCATCGTGTTCTGGAAACATGTTGTACTGGCAGCTTCCTTCGCGCTTCTCGATGTGCGTGCTCGGGGTGAATAGGGCTTGATACAGGCAAAATATCCGGTCAAGTCGCTAGCCAAGGCATTCGCCTTGCTGGATGCGCTAGGCAAATTTGAAAACGGCGCCGGCATCGCCGTGTTGAGCAAAGAACTCAAAATGGGCAAGAGCACCGTGCACCGGTTGCTTGCCACACTTCGCGAATTCGATTTGGTTTGGTTTGACGCGGGCACGGCCAGTTACGCGCTGGGGCCGAAGATTCTGCGCTGGAGCGATTTGTTGCTCCGGCAAAATCTCCTAATTCGCCATGGCTCGCCGGTATTGCGCGAACTAGTCCATAATACGCATGAAACAGCAAGCCTCGCCGTCCTCGATGGCGCCGATGTGGTGTATATCGGCCGTTTTGAATCCACACAACGGCTTCGCATGAGCGAGGCGGTAGGAAGCCGCTGTCCCGCGCATTGTACGGCGTTGGGCAAATCGATTCTGGCTACGTTCTCCGAGGAAGAGTTCAACGCCGTTTTCAACGGGACGGATTCCCTCAAGCCCATCACGCCGAATTCAATCACCAGTAAGGAGCGACTCTGGGCGCATTTGCAGAAGGTGAGGCAGGATGGCGTGGCCTATGATTTCGAAGAAAACGTCATAGGCGGCGTCTGTCTAGGCGCGCCGATTAGAAATCATACCGGACGGGCGATAGCAGCGCTCAGTATTTCGTTGCCAACGCAGCGCCTCCGCGGAGACATACTGATTACGCTGAAGGACCATCTGCAAAAAGCCGCCAGCCGGCTCTCTTCTGAACTCGGCTACGTTGCTCATCGCGAACTGGTTCGCACTGCGCATGTAGCAAGTACGTCAAAGCGCGCCAATACTAAGGCGTCCAGGCGCCGATAGCAGCGCCGTGAGGAGATAGTGATTCTTGCAGTCAGGAGCCGCTGTAAGAATCAAGAACCAGGCTGGGAACCTCTTCCAACAAATTTCGAATTCCCGACAAATTTGCGCGCGCGGTGTTTGCCATAAAGGAGAGATCGCTGCCGATTGTCAGTAAACAAGCACCGCGTTTGATATAGCTCAAGCATTCTTCGGGCGTCCAGGTGGGTAACCCGAATGGCATCGCGTGGGCACGGGCGTTGCGAATGAGATGCTCCACTACCGTCTCGACATCCGGATGCCTTGTTTGCGTCGCCAGATTCATGAAACTCGCCAGGTCGCCGGGTCCAATAAAAATCCCATCTACATGACTGATAGCGAGAATCGATTCTATGTTTTCGACAGCGCGCGGCGTTTCGATTTGAACAATTAGCGCGATTTGCTGATTGGCTTCCCTTGCGTAGCATTCCAGATCCTGAAAGTAGTGGCTCGCCCGGGTTGGCGAAAAACCCCGCCGGCCCAACGGTGGATAGCGGCAGAACTCGACCGCTAAACGCGCTTCCTCGGGGGAGTTGATCATCGGTACGACAACTCCCTGTGCGCCCAGATCGAGAGCCGTTTGAAAGTGATCCAGCGAATTACTTGCCAGGCGTACAACCGGCACAGCCGAACTCCCTTTCATCGCGCCGATAATGGTCCGAAGACCCTGACGATCCAGCGGAAAATGCTCCGTATCGATGAGAAGCCAGTCAAAGCCCAAATCCGCCATTAGTTCCACCGAATACGGATCGGCAAACCCGATCCAGCTTCCGATGGCAGGCTGGCCGCGTTGTATGAGCGATTTCAGTCTGTTCAGCATTCGGTTTTTCTCCCGACTCTAAACTTCAAGGAGTGCGATTCCACGCTGGTTCTCAAGGTAAGCGTGATTGCTCGTTTTGTCAACCAGAATATCGTTCTGTTTTTATTCGTACGATCACTCCAAGATAAAAATGGGGCACCTGCAAAGCGCTTACTGGCGCTGTCAGGCATCAAGAGGCGTTCCATATTACAGAACGTACTCCTGAAATATCTTGACAGGCATCTTTGGCCCATGTTAAGAAAGAGCATCGCGGTTGGCAGTTCATCCCCGGCGAGAGAGGAAGTTCACACCATGAAAGCCACTCCATGTCGACTGTGGTTCACCACTAGATTTGCCCGGCTCTGGCAGCTTGCAACGCTAATGGCGCTGGCGGCGACTTGCGCCAGCGCGCAGGCGGGGCGCGCGTCCATCAACGGGACGGTAACGGACGTGAGCGGCGCGGTTGTTCCCGGAGCACAAGTATCGTTGAAAAGCAGCTTGACCGGACAAATCACTACTGTTTTGACTGGCCCGGAAGGCACATATTCAATTCCGTTTGTTCCGATCGGCGACTACGAGGTAACGACGTCACATGCCGGCTTTTCGACCGAACGGCAAACCGGTATCCGCCTATCTGCCGATCAGGTTGCCAGCGTGAATTTCGTATTAAAACCGGGGCAGGTGAGCGCAACCGTAGAGGTAAGCGCGACAGCCGTTGAACTGGAGACTACCAGCGGCGCAGTCAGCCAGGTAATTAACCAAAAAAGCATCGTCGAACTGCCGCTGGATGGCAGAAATCCGGCCGAACTAGTGTTTGTAGCGCCTGCTGCGGTGAATGGCAACCAGGCGACCGGCGCAATCGGCTTGCCAGGATCAGGCAGCGGGTTTCCGAATCCGGGACAGGAGACGGCTGCTTCGGTGAATGGAAGCCGCATGGGTGGTGTCTTCTACATGCTTGATGGGGTCAGCCATATGGATAACTACTTCATGAATGCCAATCCGTTCCCAAACCCGGACGCCACTCAGGAATTTCGAGTACTGACCAATAACTTCGACGCGCAGTACGGTTTCACAGCCGGCGCCGTTGTCAGCATCGCGACGAGATCGGGCTCGAATAACTGGCACGGCGAGGGTTTCGAATTCCTCCGAAACAATGCCTTCAACGCCTCGGATTTCTTTACGCATCAAGTGGACCCGCTGAAGCGAAATCAGTTCGGCGGATCTATCGGCGGTCCTATCAAACACGACAAGCTGTTTATTTTCGGTAATTACCAGAGGACGATCGAACATCAGACCATAATCGCCGGAGGCACTTCTGTTCCAAGCAACGCCATGCTAAATGGCGATTTCAGCGCCGTATCTTTGCAGTTGCACGATCCGCACGGCATTCCCTACGCTAACAACCAGATTCCCGTAAGCCAATTCAGTCCCGTTAGTCTGAAGCTCGAGCAGGGCCTTCCCAAAACAGACGATCCAAACGGGAACGTTATCTTAAACAACCGCGTGCAAATCAATGACGGTACGGAGTTCACGGTCCGCGGCGACTACTACATTACCGAGAAACAGCACCTGAGCATGCGTTACTTCTTCGATGATTTCAATCGTCCGGCATTCGGTGGCGATGGAAACTACCTGGACTCCGACCGTTCCGCTCTTGCCCGAAGTAATAATGGAGCAATCCAATACACGTGGAGTATCCGGCCAGCCGTGGTGAACGATTTCCTGTTTGGGTATAACCGGATCAACAGCGCCACAACACCGGGTCTTGTTCAGTCGGACGGAAAACCGTTAAGCCCGCAGGCATTGGGCGCTAACATTCCCCAGCCTGATGAGACGATCAGCCAATTGGGCACAAATGGCTTCTCAATCAGCCAGACTCCCGTAATCCAACAACGGCATAACTGGATTATTAACGACACCATCTCGGTAACCAAGGGGCAGCACTCGATGATGTTTGGAGCCAACGTCTTTACCGAATATTCTTTGGAATACGCGGGCTGGGGTGCAGATCCTCAGATGAATTTTTCGGGCCAGGTCACCGGGAATTCATTCGCCGATTTTTTGCTTGGGGACATGAGTTCGTTTAATCAGTCCGGCGGCGAATACAACCGGCTTCATGCGATCCAGTTCGCATCCTTCGCCCAGGACAGCGTCAAACTGAAACCGAACTTGACCATTAACATTGGTGTCCGTTGGGAGCCGCAGACAGCGCCGAAGTATACCCAAAATAAGTTGCCGTTCTTCTCTCCAGGGCAACAAAGCACGCGCTATCCGAATGCGCCGGCGGGGCTCGTCTTTGCAGGAGATCCCGGGGTTCCGGAGGGCGGCTGGAATACCGATTGGAGTGCGGTAGAACCTCGCCTGAGCATCGCCTGGCAACCACGTGCACTTCCGAACACCAGCATTCGAGCGGCATTCGGCATCATGGTTCAACCGTACGACTTCTCGATGTACAACCACATGGGAACTACGGCGCCCTTCAGTCCGGATTTCAATCTCGTGTACAACCAGGTGTACCCGTGCATTCTGAATATTGCCGACCCGTACGCATGTTACGCGCCGACCGGATTCAAGCCGCCGTTCCCGCCTTTTTCAGGATTCAGTTTTCTTCCCACCGCTAGCGCGACGTTTGCTCTTCCTGTGAGCATCGGGGCAACGTTTACTCCCGGATTCAAAATGCCTCGGGACCAAACCTGGAATTTTAGTATCGAGCACACAATCAACGACTTTCTTTTCCGCGTCGCCTATATCGGCTACGAAATGTATCATCTGCCTGTTCAGATGCAGTTGAGCCCAGGTCTGTTCGCAACGGGCGGATCGACGACTTTGCTGCCGAATTTCAGTAACATTCAGGCATACGAATCATGGGGCACACAATCGTACAACTCAGTTCAGTTGACGGGCGAAAAGCGATTCAGTCATGGGCTGCAGTTCATATCAAACTTTAGCTATGCGAAAAATCTTGATTCCAGTTCGATTGCTACCACGGCTAACGTAGGCCCGATCGGCAATCCGTACAGTCTCGAATGGAACCGTGGGGTCTCGGATTTGAGCATTCCGGTGATCTGGAATAATACGTTCGTTTATCAGACACCCGGCTTGAGGGGACTCGGCACGATCGGCAGTTTCATTCTAGGCAATTGGGAGGTTTCGGGAATCTGGACACTACACTCGGGCCAGCCCTTTAGCGTTATGGGCCCAAACGGTTCCAATAACTCGTTGGCAAACATCGGCAGTGACAGGGCCGATTACGTCGCCGGACAGTCGCTTGATCAGCAGCAAGGCCCGAAGAGCCATTGGCTGAACGAATACTTTAATACCTCGGCGTTTACTGCAAATCCGCCGGGCACATTCGGCACATCGGCGCGCAACCTGCTGAGAGTGCCGCAATTCAATAATGTGGATCTGGCCTTCATGAAGAATTTTCCGTTCCGCGAACGTTACCGCCTCCAGTTTCGCTGGGAGATGTTCAATGCGTTCAATCGAACCTGGTTCGGCCAACCCGATTCAACCGTTGGCGATCTGAACTTTGGCATCATCACGAGCGACTGGAATAGTCCCCGGCTGATGCAGGGAGCCCTGAAACTGTACTTTTAAGCGGCCGAGAGAAGGTGAATTGCGAAACTCTGTTCCAGAGAGTAGAATCGACCGGAGTGAAACGCCTTTGTTGCGTCTTTCTGGTCGCGCTACCGGCGATTGGAGTTCGGCAACCCACTGCTCTCTTCCGTGAGATTGCGCCGGACGTTAGCGGCATCGTCTGGACGCACGAGAATGGCCGGTCGACGAATCGCTATTTGCCGGAAACGATCGGTCCGGGTGTTGCGATTTTCGACTATAACAATGACGGCCTTATGGACATCTTGTTCATCAATTCCGGCTTGTCGAGCTTCTATACGCCCTCCAAAGCGCTCAGGCATGCTTTGTATCGGAATAACGGTAATGGAACGTTTACAGATGTCACGCAGAGCGCCGGAATAACGGCCAATTTTTATGGAATGGGTGTGGCTGCCGCGGACTACGATGGCGATGGCTGGCCTGATCTTTTTATTACGGGCTGGCAGAAGTGCGTTCTTTATCACAACAATCGCGATGGCACGTTTACGGATGTGACCGCCGCCAGCGGCATCTCACCGCTGAAATGGAGCACCAGCGCCGTCTGGTTCGACTATGACAACGATGGAAAACTCGACCTGTTCGTCGGACAGTTCGCTGACTATTCCGAAACGCGCATCTGCCACCAGGAAGATTCATACGGTGGCACTGGAGCAGGCCTCGATGCGCAGCACGCCTACTACTGCAGTCCGAAGATATTCAACCCACTCCCCAGTCATCTTTACCGTAATCTGGGCGGAGGCCGGTTCGAAGACGTAAGCGAGCAAACGGGGATTCTGTCGCATTCCGGTAAGGCATGGGGCGTTGTGGCTGCGGACATCAATGGAGATGGATTCACAGACTTATTTGTCGCCAATGACACGATGGAGAACTTTCTTTGGGTGAATCGGAAGGGGCAAAAGTTTGAGGAAATCGGCCTCGAATCCGGCACCGGATATGGAGCAGACGGCGTTATGCGATCGGGCATGGGAGTCGATGCCGCGGACTTCGATCGCGACGGAAAAGAAGATCTGATTGTTGCCAATATCGATGGGGAAACAACTTCGCTCTATCGAAATATAGGGCATGAACAGTTTGAGGACATTAATATTCAGACCGGACTGGCTTCACTTACCCGGATGTTCAGCGGTTGGGGCCTAGGCTTTCTCGATTACGACAACGACGGTTGGCTGGATTTAGTGTTGTCAAATGGTCATCCCGACGATACAGTGGACCTGCGTAACCGGGGCGTAACGTATCGAGAACCTATCTTTCTGCTGCGCAACCGTAATGGCCGCCATCTGGACAACGTGAGCAGTCAAGCCGGACCTGCCTTTCTAAAAAACTATGCGGCGCGTGGACTGGCCATCGGCGATCTGAATAATGACGGATATCCGGATATTGTTTTTACCGAAAACGGTGGCCCGCCACATCTGATATTGAACAATGCTTGTGGCGGTAATCATTGGCTTGGATTGCAACTGAGGGCTAAGACGGCAAATCCCTCCGCTGTCGGAGCCGTAATTCGCTGGAGCATCGATGGCAAGGCATTCTCCCGCGTGAAGGCAGCCGGAGGCGGTTTTCTTTCAAGCCACGATCCGCGCGAGATTCTTGGGGCAGGGCAGTCCTCCATCGACTGGATAGAAGTCCGCTGGCCGGCGCCTAGTCGCGCTGTCGATAGAGTTCTTCACCCCAAGATGGATCGCTACCTGGTCTTGACCGAAGGCCAAAGCCCAGTACCGCATACCTGAGATCGTTGCGGCATGATTTCCGAGCTGATGTTTCTTCTTGTGATTGCCGCCCAAGCTGCGCCAGGCGGGCCAAGCGCTTGGGAACAAGGAAAGCGCGCGCTCGAGCAGAAGGACTTCGCCGCCGCGAAGCGATTTTTTACGTCTGCCGCTGCGGAAAATTCAGGCGATCCAGCGCCCTGGTTTTTTCTGGGGCTGAGTTGTGGCGAACTGAACCAACTGGATGAAGCGATCGCGGCACTAGAAAAAGCGCACAAGCTTGCACCCGGTAGAGCGGCGGTGGATTTCAATCTCGGCCTTCTATATTGGCGGCGCGGCGATATCGGGAAGGCCAAACAGGCATATAAGGACGGGTTTACGTTAGCGTCGGACGATCCGCAAGCTTTGCAGAATTACGCATCGCTGCTTATGAAGACGGACGAGGCTGAAAAGGCTATTGCTCCTTTGCTCTTGCTCAGAGATATCAAGGATCTAGCATTGCAGGCGCGGGTCTCATTAATCGAGTGCTATCTGAAAACGAACCGGCGCGAAAATGCGGAACGAGAATTGCAGGAGTTGCTGCGATCTCACTTGGCCGGAAGCGAGGAGCAGACCAAGATTGCCGCGATCCTTATCGAGGATGGCGATCTGAAGGCGGCCGAAACCGTACTACAAAGCAGCCTGCAAATCGATCCGAAACAGCCCAAAGCTTACGCCGCGCTCGGACTTATTTTTCTTAACCAAAAACGATACCGCGAAGCAGCCAACGCATTCGAGAGCGCGGTTCACCTGGAACCGGATTCCGCTGAATATGCAATGGCCTTCGCCAATGCCCTGGTCTTATGGAACCGCCCTAATACGCTGCTAGCCTTCTTGAAATCGGTAGAGAACAAATTTGGCAACCTGCCGGAATTCCAGCATAAGCTCGCTTTCGCG
>DAISJE010000035.1:0-16118 GCA_036821665.1 Bryobacteraceae bacterium
AAAATTCCGTGTCGATGCCGGTTTTCGGTCGCGCCGTAGTGGACAAACTGACCTTTCCGATTGCGAGCGGCTACGACAGAAATTTCGCAATCAAAATCGACAAAAGCCTCGAGCACGGCTTCACGTTCCCCAACTGCGCGCCAGGCATTTTCAAAATCGGAAGCGGAATGGACGCGATACTGCCCCTTGCCGTCGTACCCGAAGCCGGCGGATTTCAAAATAGCCGGCAGCCCGATCTCGTTTGCCGCGGCCGCGAGCTCCTCGATGCTTGTAATGCGCCGGAAGGCAGTGACGGGAAGTCCCGCATTCGATAGAAAGGTTTTTTCGCGCAGCCGGTGTTGCGTCGTATGAAGAACGACGCCGCTGGGGCGAACGGGAGCACACCGGGCCGCTGCTGCCGCGGTCTCGGCGGGGACATTTTCAAATTCGAACGTTACAACCGAAACGCCTTTTGCAAACCTGCAGATCGCATCCAGATCTTCATATGGCGCGTTGATTTCCACGTCCGCCACTTGTCCGGTAGGCGTGTCTTCGTCCGGCGATAGAGTGTGAACTCTGTATCCCATCCGGCGCGCCGCCATGGCGAACATACGCCCAAGCTGCCCGCTGCCGAGAACGCCGACCGCGCTTCCGGGCAAAACAGGACACGCGTCGTGCGTGTGGCTCACGGAACCCTATCCTCGAGTACCGCGCTGGTTTGCTGTTTGCGCCATGCTTCCAGACGCGTGCGGATCTCAGGATATTTATTGCCCAAAATGCTGGCCGCGAGCAGGGCTGCGTTCGTTGCTCCGGCATTTCCAATCGCGAGTGTTCCTACCGGAACGCCCGCGGGCATCTGCACAATCGAGAGCAGCGAATCGACGCCGTTTAGAATGCTGCTCTTGACCGGCACGCCCAAAACCGGAAGCATCGTGTGCGCGGCAACCATACCGGGTAAGTGCGCTGCGCCGCCGGCCGCCGCAATGATCAGCTCCAACCCTCGCCCCGCGGCCGTCTTCGCGTACTCGGCCATCCAATCCGGTGTGCGATGCGCGGACACGATGCGGCATTCATGAGGAACGCCCAGCTTCGCGAGCGTTTCACTTGTCCGCTGCATGGTTTCCCAATCGGACTTGCTTCCCATGATGACGCCGACTAGCGGCTTGTCTACGCCCGCTTGCTGGTCGCTCATGTCAGGAAGCGGCAAAACCCTTCTGCCCGTCGAAAGTGTAGAGATTCTCGGTCTTAATGAAATCAAGACCGCCCTTCTGCATCCGGTCAAGTAGCTTTACGATCTGTTCGTGTGTCACCGGTCCGTTATCCTGTTCGGCCATAAAACCGGCCCGCCAGTGATCGGTGCAAAATGTCTCATCGAATCCTTCCGGATAGACTTTCACTCCTCGGTTGCTGAGCGATTGCAACTTAATACCGCCGCCGTTGAACTGCTCCAGCCGCTTTCCGAATTCCAGCGGGTTTCTTTCATTCCACTGCAGGAAAACATCCACGCCGACAAGCTGCTTCTTCGCTCGCTTGGTCTCGCCGACTTTGTGATCGACAGTCTGCTTGGGGGCCTTTGCGTAAGAGGCCGGTTTCAGACGCTCCGGCTTCTGTCCCATGCGCGCGACCACCGCCGCTGCGAACTCTTTTGTCCCGACTTTTTGTTTGCTGGTTCCTTCTTTGTATATGTCGTAAGTGTGGATGCCGTCTTCGATCGTACGAAGCCAGGCATTGTGGACACGCTCGGCAACATCCGGCTGCCCAATGTGCACCAGCATGAGAACGCCTCCGAGCAGCAAGCCTGAGGGATTCGCCAGATTCTGACCGGCACGCCGCGGAGCCGAACCGTGGATCGCTTCAAACATCGCGCAATGATCGCCGATATTGGCCGAACCAGCCAGCCCAACGGAACCCGCGATTTGTGCAGCAACATCAGAGAGGATGTCGCCGTAGAGATTCGCCATCACAATCACATCGAACGCCTCGGGTGTATCCGCCAGCTTTGCCGCCCCGATATCGACGATCCAGTGCTCTTTTTCGAATTCCGGGTATTCCGCGCCGATCTCGTCGAAAACTTTGTGAAACAAGCCGTCAGTGAATTTCATGATGTTGTCCTTGCTAAAGCAAGTCACTTTTTTACGGTTGTTCCGGCGCGCATACTCAAAGGCGTACCGAATGATCTTTTCCGAACCAGGGCGGCTGATCAGTTTTAGGCATTGATAGACCTCATCGGTCTGGCGGTGCTCAATGCCGGCGTACAGGTCCTCTTCATTCTCCCGGACGATTACGACATCCATACCCGGATGCTTCGTTTCCACATATGGGTGATACGAAACGCAGGGGCGGACATTGGCGTAGAGGCCAAGCGTTTTGCGCGTCGTCACATTCAGCGATTTGAAACCACCGCCTTGTGGCGTGGTGATGGGCGCCTTAAAGAAGACCTTCGTTCGCCGCAGCGAATCCCACGCCCCCGGCTCAATCCCCGAACTGATGCCGCGTAGGTACACCTTTTCCCCGATCTCGATCGTCTCCGGTTCGATCCGCGCTCCACCTTCCTTGATGATGTGGAGCGATGCCGCCATAATTTCGGGGCCGATGCCGTCGCCATGCGCAACGGTGATGGGTACAAGATTCTCTGCCATAGGTACAGAGTTATTAGACCAAAACGCAACATTAAGGTTGTGATTTGTGGAGACCGGCTATTCTTGTCAAACAAGAAAGAGTACACTGTAAATGTTGCCTTCGGAGAGCCAGCGGGCCGGGTATATACTCAAGGTTCGGTCGAAGACCCTCCTGTTTTGAGCTACCTAGCGTGAAAGACTACATCGAGCTCACCAAGCCACGAATCACGTGGCTCATCGTCATGAGTACCGCGATTGGCTACTATTTCGGGCACTCTGGCGCATGGGATTTATGGGGAGTCGTAAATACGCTCTTCGGCACGGCGCTGGTCGCCTCCGGTACCGCTGCGTTGAATCAATGGTACGAGCGGGATGCAGACCGAAAGATGCGGCGTACGCAGATGCGTCCCTTGCCCTCCGGCCGGCTTACACCCAATCAAGCGCTGTGGTTCGGTATTGCGTTAGCAGTTGCCGGCGGCCTTGAACTCGGAATTGGCGTGAACTGGCTATCGTCTGCGTTATGTCTGGCGACGCTTGCGCTTTACCTGTTTGCTTACACGCCGCTGAAACAGAAAACCTGGTGGTCCACTACCATCGGAGCCGTACCGGGCGCGATTCCTCCTCTCATCGGCTTTGCCGGAGCGGCGAACAAGCTAACTCCCGAAGCGTGGGTTCTGGGCGCTATTTTGTTCCTCTGGCAGTTCCCGCATTTTTATGCGATCGCCTGGATGTATCGGGAAGACTATTCGCGCGCCGGCATCAAAATGCTTCCCGTTGTTGAGCCGGATGGCGAGTCAACCGCTCGTCAAATTGTGATCTATTCTGTCTTGTTGATTCCCATCAGCCTGCTACCCAGGTGGATGGGCATGACCGGGACCGTATACCTGGTCGGCGCTCTCACGCTCGGGTTGTGGTTCCTCTATTCCGGCATTCGGGTCTCGTTGGATCGTACGAAGTTGCGAGCGCGCAGAGTGCTGCTGACTTCGGTGGTGTACTTACCCGTGCTCTACGCGCTTATGGTTCTCGATCCAGTCCGGTTGTGAGCACGATCCCCAGAATTCTCGGCACGTCTTTCGTTTCACTTCTCCTGCTGTCGATAGGCTGCACCGATCGTGCCAGCAAGCTTCCGAATTACGGAACAGTTCCGGCGTTCACTATGACCGATTCTCGAGGTCATCGCTTCGACAGTAAGGAATTGGCGGGCAAGGTGTGGGTTGCCGATTTTATTTACACGAATTGCCCAGCGGCATGCCCGTTCATGAGCGCTCGCATGCGTTCCGTTCAACGGGCTCTGCGGGGCACCCAGGATGTTCGTCTCGTATCGATCTCGGTCGATCCGGCACGCGACACGCCTCCGGTTTTAAATGCCTTCGCGCACCGTTATGGAGCACCTAACGATCAGTGGATTTTCTTGACAGGCGCTCCTGAGACCGTCCATCTACTGGCTTACACCACGTTCCACGTTGGAGATGTTCTGGGCAAAATCGAGCACAGCACCAAGTTTGCGCTCGTGGACAAGGGCGGCAATATTCGCGGCTATTACTCGACCTACGATCGAGACGGAATTCCTACGCTCCTGAAAGACATATCCGCCTTGCGCCGGGCGCGTTCGTGAGCATTCACGATCTCCCGGTTGTAAACGCAGTACTGAACGGCGTAGCTGCAATTCTGCTGATTGCCGGCTATCGCTTTATCAGACGGCGAAACATTACGGCGCATCACCGGACGATGTGGAGCGCGTTTGTAGTGTCCTGCCTTTTCCTGGTGTGCTATTTGTTCTATCACTATAAGGCCGGTATTGTCCATTTCGACAAGCCCGGATGGGTGCGCACCATGTATCTCTGGATATTAGGAACGCATACGGTCCTGGCATCCGCCGTGCCTTTTCTCGCGATTATTACGCTGACCTTGGCGCAGAAAGGTAAATTTGAAAAACATCGCGCCATCGCCAAATGGACGTTGCCCATCTGGCTGTATGTGAGCGTAACCGGAGTAGTGGTTTATCTGTTGCTTTATCAGGTTCGTCCGCGCTTGTGAGTAGAATGCGGATTGGTTCTTAAGGGAGGATTATCTTGGATAGACGCCGCTTCTTATATTCCACGCTCGCCGCTTCGGCGGTCGAGCTAAAAGGACAAACATCCGATCAGCAGGCCAAAGGCCGCCAGTATTACGAACTTCGGCGGTACCATCTCGTGAATGGAGCCCAACAAAAACTGACAAATGGTTTTGTTGACGAGGCTCTTATCCCTGCTTTAAATCGATTGGGCATCAAACCCGTCGGAGCATTCGACCTGTATCTGGGGCCGGAGACACCGGCTCTTTACGTTCTATTGCCGAGTTCATCGCTCGACACCCTGGTGAATGCAGAATTTCGGCTGAATCAGGATGACGAGTACCAGAAAGCGGGCGCCGCATTCCTGAAGGCGCCGGCGCGCGAACCCGCATATGAACGCGTCGAGAGTTCTCTGATGATTGCCTTCGAAGGCCATCCAACGTTGACGCTGCCGCCTGTAACGGCCCAGCACGGCTCTCGCGTATTCCAGCTTCGTACTTACGAGAGCCCTTCGAATCACGACCACCGTGTCAAGGTCGAAATGTTCAATAGCGGCGAGTTTGAAGTTTTTCGCAAAGCGGGGTTTTGGGAAGTGTTTTACGGAGACACGCTTGTCGGTCCTCGGATGCCGAATCTCACATATATGTTGAGTTTTCCGGATCTGTCGGAGCTAAATGCGAAATGGAAAGCCTTCGGTTCGGAGCCGGATTGGAAGAAGTTGAGCCACTCGCCGCGGTTTAGTTACGAAGAAATCGTGTCCAAGATTTCTAATCTGATTTTGAATCCAACTTCGTATTCTCAGATCTAGCGTGGTGTTTCCGAAGTTTCTATAGCAAACAGGCGGACGGATCGAACGGGCAAAACAGTACAAGCAACGAATTTCCGGCCTACGATGGGACAGGCACGACTGCCGCTCGCGCGTTCAACGTGCCTCGGAGTTAGAGCCGTGACGTTGCGCTCAGGACAGTCGAGCCAGTCCCGCTGTTTCGAGGTATTTCGATGTGGAAACTTCGGAAACAAAAGCCTAGCGTAGAGTTGCCCGGGTCCTACTGACGCGTTCCATCCAGTGATAGCCTCCTGCGTCTCCGACTGCTCCACTCCAGAAAATGAATTTCTGCTGAAACGCTCGTAAGCTCCGATTCACAAGAGTAGCGAACTCAACCGTTCAGAGCGTTCTGTTTCGCGGCAGTTGCTCACGTTCGGTTGATTGCAAGAGCCATACGTCCGTGCCGGTTTCCCCGGCCAGATAAAACAAGCAATCACGAAGAGTCGAGATCACACGGAGGTGACTATGACACAGCACGACCACTCAATCTATTCATCGCGAATCCACGTTCGCGATTACCAAACAATCGATTCCAACAGCGCCAAGGAACGGCGCTTCTTTTTGGCCGCTACTCTGACGCTTTCCGCCCTGATGATTATGCCAGCCACCGGGCGCGCCCAGGCCGGCGGAAATCAGGCTAATCTGCAACCGGTCCAAGTCTCTCAAATGCAACTTGCCAAGCCGGCAGCCGTAGACTCCTATTGGACTTCGGAACGTCTGCTCAATGCCAAACCGTTCGACGTTGAGCCGCAACTTGGCGTGGATGGACGTCCTATGGCGTCCGCGCAGGTGGCACCGGCAGCAACGGGTAGCTCCGTTAAAAGCAAGGGTGCGCCGCCATCGGTGCCGGCTGAAGCAAGGCAGAGCAAGATCCTGATTTCGCAAAGCGAGCTTGAGGCACATCGAGCTGACGTACAGGCGCAAAGCGCCGCGAGTCTTGTAACGCCCCAGTCATTCAGCCCGATTAATGCGACCTTTACGACCAGCCGGGTCTTTCCTCCCGACGCCACCACAAATTATCCTTATTCAACTGTCGGTGCGTTGTTCTGGACGGATCCTGCGGACAACAGCAACTGGTTCTGCTCAGCTTCGGTGCTGCGCCTCCGGGTCGTGGCCACCGCCGGTCATTGCGTCGCCAGCCCTGCTACATCCACCAGGGCCGCTCATTTTCATACCAACTTCCTATTCATTCCCGGCTGGAGGAATGGCACCGCGCCGTTCGGAACTTTCACGTGGCGTTGGGCGACAACGACCGCCACCTGGTTCTATTCCAATGGATCTGTGCCGAATGCGCAGGACGTCGGCCTAATCGTGATGAATGACCGCAACGGCTACAAGCTGGGACAATACACCGGCTATTTGGGCTATTGGACAAATCAACTAAGCTACAACAATGTCACTATGCTGGGGTTCCCTTGCAATTTGGACGGTTGTGAGCTGCTGGAAGCCAATTATGCACAAACCTTCGAGTACGGCGGAAATAATACCTACATTTTCGGGTCGAATTTCGGCGGCGGATCGAGCGGTGGTCCTTACATCAGAGACTTTGGACGTGCCCCGTCCGGGTCTTTGGCAACGGAAGGCGGCAACTGGTTGGTAGCCGTCAACTCTTACGGTCCGGTAAATCTCGGATACCTGTATAGCGGAGCTTCGAACTTGAATAGCGAGTTTCTGACTTTGCTAAACAATGCGTGCAGCGCTGCTGGTGCGGGCGGCTGCTGATTACGAAGTAGCCAGGACGGCTCGGGAGCACTGACTATGCTCCCGAGCTTTTTTACAAACTACGCCGTGTGTCTCTTCTTTAGACTTACTCCCACTACTAACAATCCTCCCAACAATATGAACCCAAGCGAAGCCGGTTCGGGGGTTGGAGCCGCTAACATCCCGTTTACATGGACGCCATCAGAATAGAAACCCACCAGATCGCCAGCGTCGTTAATACCGTTGATGAATGTTCCGCTTACGCCAAACGCCGAAGTGAACGACTGGTTCGGATCGTTTACCGTTTGCCAGGTATTAGTGACCAGATTATAGACCAGCCCATTGTTTCCATTCGCATCGACAAAGCTGCCCACCACGAGGCCGTTGTTATTCAGCCCGAAGAAACTCGTGTTTGTTCCATTCCCGTTCGGATCGTCAAAACTTTTGAACGTGCCGCCTTCATCCACGAATCCGTGGGTTATGCCGGCACTATCTGTGTAGTTGCCGGATATCCAGCCACCATTGTTGATGCCGGCCGCCATTACACTCGTAGCGTTAAAGGAACTCGGAAGGGTAATAGCGGTGAATGTGTTGTTCGTCAGGTTTACCTCATAGCCATGGAAGTTTGACGCCGAATCCTGATATATTCCAACCGCCGCGTTGTGGTCGTTTAAGGCGAGAAGCTGATTAAACGGCGGCGTTGAATTAGTAGCCGGATTGTCCACGGTTGCAAAGGTACCAAGCGTGTTCGTGAAGCCATGGTTTGCTCCCGCATTGTCGACGTAAAAGCCGGCCGTGTTGTACATCGCGGGGCCGACGGGCGGACTGACTCCGATATTGTTGATCGCAACCACTTGTGTCTGGGCTGCCCCCGGAAAATTCTCCGCGACAAAACCCGTTGTTTTATTCCATGTATAGCCATTATTCGGAACAACGACCGAATCGCCGAAATATCCCGCAATTGTTCCCTCGTTATTGATGCCTAACAATTGATTGAAATTCGGATCGCCCGGGTTATTGATGGTTTGAAAAGAATATGTACCGGCCCATGCAGTTACTGCTGTAAAGCAGGATACTGTAAGGACGGTGAGCGAAAGTTGCATTCGCAATCCTCCTAATTGTTCTGATGCGAAAGCTGGAACAAAAACGGACTACAAACGTTACGGAAAAAATTCTAAATACCTGATAAATCTCACCCTCCCGCAGCGCGGCCTTATCATGAGAGTTGCCATCAAAACTCTTACTTGCTCTTTCCTGCTGTCTAAGTGTTGCGACCGGAACAGCTCTCGCGCAACCGACGCCCACAATTAAAATTGCAATCGATATTACGGACGCGCCGCGGAAGATCCTGCGTGCTGAGTTGTCAATTCCCGTTCAGCCGGGATCGTTAACGCTTGTTTATCCCAAGTGGATACCAGGCGAGCACGGACCAACGGGCCCCATTGATAATTTCACAGGCCTGACATTTACAGGGGACAATCAGACCTTGCCCTGGAAACGTGACGATCTCGATATGTATGCCTTCCACGTCAACGTACCGGAGGGCGTGAAGAACCTTCAAGTCAAAGCCGAGTTCCTCGCGACGGCAGCGGCCACAGGCTTCTCCGCGGGCGCGTCGACGGCCGCCAATCTCGCCATCGTAAGTTGGAATGAATTCATTTTGTATCCCGCCGGCTTCTCAGCGAGCAGCGTACGATTAGAACCGTCGATTAAACTTCCGGATGACTGGAAATTCGGCACGGCGTTAACCGAATCATCGCGCGCGGGCAACACGATTCATTTTCAGTCTGTGACTCTCGAGACGCTGATTGATTCGCCGGTGCTTGCCGGGCGTTATTTCAAAGAAGTTCCACTCGCGGAGGGCGTAACGCCTAAGCACTATCTCGATATGGCGGGTGACGGACCTGAAGACCTGAAGCCAAGCGCGGCAATTGTGGCTGAGTACAGTAATCTCGTTCGCGAAACCGGCGCGCTGTACAAATCGCGACACTACGAAAGCTATCATTTTTTACTGACCCTGAGCGATAGCGTCGCGCACTTCGGTTTGGAGCACCACCAATCGAGCGACGACAGAGTGGGAGCGCGAATGTTTCTGGACGAAGATTCCACTCTGTTGGATGGCGACCTGTTGCCGCATGAGTTCACGCATTCCTGGAATGGTAAGTATCGACGCCCGGCAGGTCTGGTTACGGCGAATTATCAGCAGCCCATGAAAGGCGATCTTCTGTGGGTTTATGAAGGATTGACGCAATACCTGGGCGATGTGCTCGCGGTGCGGAGCGGCATCTGGACGCAGTCGCAATACCGGTCCGCTCTTGCGGCCTCAGCGGCGTTTCTGGATAATCGCCCGGGTCGAACCTGGCGCGATCTGGAGGACACAGCGGTTTCCGCGCAGATACTGTACGCCGCCTCCGACCAGTGGGATAACTGGCGCCGATCGGTCGATTACTATCCCGAAGGCGAGCTCATCTGGCTGGATGTGGATACGATGATCCGGAAGTTGTCGCATGGAAAACGATCGCTCAACGACTTTTGCGCGCGGTTCCTGGGATTAGGCGGCAACACGCCGCCGAAGGTAGTTCCCTATACCTTCGACGACCTCGTCGCCTCCTTGAATGGGCTTGAGCCTTACGATTGGGCGAGCTTCCTGAAACAGAGGGTTACTTCAAAATCAGCGCACGCGCCGTTAGGTGGGATCGCAAACGGCGGCTATCGGATCGAGTATACGGACCGGGAGAACAGCTATATTCGTGCGGCTGAGAACACGGAACGGGGCGTCAACGCGTGGTACTCAATCGGAATACGTACCGAAGATCAAACGATCCAAGATGTGCTGATGGGCTCACCTGCTTATAAGGCGGGACTCGGGCCGGGAATGAGAATCATCGCCGTGAATGGGCGGCAGGCTACCGATGACTTGCTTCGTCAGGCTATTCGCGATGCAAACGGCAGCGGGCCCGAAGTGGAGCTGATTGTCGAAAACACCGGTTACTTTAAAGTTGTGAAGATTGCCTATCATGACGGTGAACGCTATCCGCATCTGGTGCGCGAACCGAATACTCGCGCGATATTGGACGATATTTTGAAGCCGATGACGAAGCATCCCGAACTCAGGAGCGCGGAAGAATGAGGTTCGTTACCGTTGAGCGCTGGCCTGCACCCGATCAGACCGACTACCGGCCGGAACTGGAGCGCGGGAATGTGCTTTTCTTCCCGGTTACACCCTTTGAGTTGCCGGAGGAGTCGAAAGAGTTCCTACGGAAATTGAATTTTGCGGGTGGATCGGTTCACAAAAATATCGCATATCGAACGGCGCGCGATCGCATCACCGGCATCGATCAGGGAGATGCGCAAGCAGAACGGTTGCGAGATATCATGCGCGACTACTCGACGAAAGTGGTTGCGTTTACGAAAGGGCTTCTGCCGGCGTATGCGGCGAGTTGGAAATTGGACTACGCGAGCTTCCGGCCTTTGGAGGAACAAGGCCGCGATTTGCCGCTGAATAAGAGAAACGACCTGATACACACTGACGCGTTTCCATCGCGTCCCACTAATGGCGATCTGATTTTGCGTGTATTCACGAATATCCATCCATCAAAGACCCGGAACTGGGTCATAGCGGACCCGTTCTCGGTGCTGGCGGAGAAATACGCGAATGATGCAGGGCTGCAGCAGATTGCCTCGGGAGGGAAGTGGCGGAATCAGTCGACGCAATTGATGCAAAGGCTGGGCCTGCCGGTCGTCGCCCGGTCGCCGTATGACCGCTTCATGCTGCACTTTCACGAATACCTGAAGCGGAACAGTGATTTTCAGGCAAACTGTGCCAAGGTTCATTTCGATTTCCCGCCCGGCTCCACCTGGCTCACGTTTACAGACGTTGTTCCGCACTCGGTTCATTCGGGCCAGCATGCCCTGGAGCAGACGTTCATCATTGCGCAAAGTTCGCTGGCCAACCCTGAGCACTCCCCCCTCGCCATTCTGGAACGATTAGCTGGAAAACTGTTACGGGATACGCAATAGGCGGACTCTGAGCCGGGAGCGTAAGCGACCTAATCGGCGTGTCCCCGATTTTCCAGAAAATTTTGCACTACGCGCTTTCCGCAGTAAGCTCATAAGACAGGTATCCGCCCGTGGCCGTCGATGCCGAACGCTGGCGGCGCATCGAGTCCATCTACCACGCCGCGCGCGAGCGCGACCCGGAACAGCGCCGCAAATTCATAGCGGAAGCTTGCGCGGATGATCAAAATCTCCGTCGTGAAGTCGAATCGCTGCTGGCGCAAGGTTCCAAAGCTCCCGGGCCGTTGGACGAACCCGCGTGGGACGTCCTGACTACTTTATTTGAGAAGACGGAACGGCCGCCTCTGCCGTCTGGTACGCGGTTGGGGTATTTCACTGTCGGCGGCTTGCTCGGTGCGGGCGGCATGGGAATGGTGTATGAGGCCGACGATACTAAGCTGAATCGCCGCGTCGCCATCAAGCTTCTTCCCGAGCCCGTGTCGCAGCAAAAGCAAGCGATCGAGCGGCTCTGGCGGGAGGCGCGAGCAGCATCGGCGCTAAATCATCCCAACATCGCCACGATTCACGCTGTCGAGGAATGCGAAGGACGGCCTTTCATCGTGATGGAGAGGCTGGAAGGCCAAAGCCTAAAGGAGCTGATAAGCGGCAAGCCGGTCAAACTGGAAACGCTTCTGGAGCTCGCCGTTCAATGCGCCGATGGCCTCGCAGTGGCTCACTCGAAAGGGATCATCCATCGCGATATAAAGCCGGCCAATCTTTTCGTGACAAGCCGCGGGCAATTGAAAATTCTGGATTTTGGAGTTGCGAAATTCCAGCAAATGGCCGAGCGGCCAACCGACGGCGGATCAGCAGCCAGTACGAGCGCGGACTCCAAGTCGACGTTGACCGGCACTGGCGCGCTGATCGGGACGATTACCTACATGTCACCGGAACAGGTCAGTGGTTTGGACCTGGATCCGCGAACTGACCTGTTTTCGTTCGGCGCAGTGCTGTACGAAATGGCGACCGGCCGGGCGCCGTTTCGGGGAGACAGCCCTGCGCAAATCCGAAACGCAATCCTCAGCCAATCGCCCTTACCTCCGTCGCGCCTCAATCCGAAATTGCCGGCGGCGGTCGATCGGATCGTCGCTAAGGCACTCGAGAAGGATCGGAACAAGCGCTATCAGAGTGCAGCCGCGCTGCGCGCGGACTTGCAGGCGGTGCAGCGCAAGGTGGCAAAGCCACGAAATCGAGTTCGGGTTGCCGCACTGGTTCTGCTCGCGATGGCCGCGATACTCGCCGCCCTATGGCGTCCATGGCGGTCGGAACCAACCAGTGCCGATCTCGTTCCGATTCGTCTAACCGCGAACGGCCCCGATTCACCGGTCGGCTCAGTGGCTGTATCGCCTGATGGCACTTATCTCGCGGTTTCGGATCCGGACGGTGTACACCTAAACTCCTTCGGCGGCGCGGCTAGCCGCCTCTTGCGCAATACAAAGGGAATGGCTATCCAATATTGGAGTACAGATGGATCAACCGTCTTTCTGAACGACGGTCACGAAAACTACAGCATTTCAATGACAAATGATAAGCCGCAACCGCTCGGAAACATACTTCCATTCCCGGATCGCCGTCATGTTTTTGTATACACAAAGAATGTCGTAGAAATCAGGGATCTGCATGGAAAGGTCACCGTTGGCTTAACACGGGACAATGGCACAACGCGGATCACCAGCATGGCTCCAAAAGGAAACTGGTTGGCAGTTACGTTCGCCAACAAGGAATCTGACTCGGCGTGGATCGATGCTTTCGAACTCGATACCGGCAGGCGGACGAGATTACTGCCGCCTCAGCCTGCCGCGGTCGATGGACTCACCTGGCTCTCGAGTGACAGGATCATGTATTCGCAGGCCCAGGAACTCGGTGAATATTATCTAACCCTTCCTGATAGCCTCTGGCTCTTGAACATCAATCCGAATACCGGAGCTGCTACTAGTCCGCCGGTCCGCCGCGCGCGATGGACGGACTTCCACGTCAGCCATTTGAGCGCAACTGCTGACGGTAGAAGGGTCTGTTTTCTCCGGTCAACACTTCAGCAAAATATCTGGATTGGATCCCTGCAAGCAAAAGCCTCCCGGCTGATCGGGCTAAGTCGCCTCACACACGATGAATCGGTCGACTTGCCGTGGACTTGGACACCTGACAGCAAGACAGTGGTGTTTACGTCCGACCGCACGGGTCCCCGTCAGGATATGGGCCAGATTTACAGGCAAAACATCGGCGAGGAAACCGCTCAGGCGCTTACGCGCGGACCCCGTGGAGCGTGGATCGTCAGGCTCTCACCGGATGGGAAATGGCTGATTTACGTGGCGGACGGAGATACGAGCAGCACGATTCAAGTAATGCGTATTCCCATAAAAGGCGGTGAGCCGCGGCCCGTCCTAGTGAACAAAAACGTAAACGGCGATATAACCTGTAGCCGCGTACCTGAAGGGGCATGCGCGATTTCTGAATCGGACGGCAAAAATACATCCGTGTCGCTGTTCGATCCCATAGAAGGCCGGCGCACGCGGCTTTTCCGTGACAGCGGCACCCACGGGGCAGCCATCTCGCCCGACGGAAAGCACTTCGCGTATTTAATCCCGGAGCGGCCACAGACGCGCATTCGGATTACGGACGTGCATGGACTGACCGAAGCAGAGATCAGTGTCACGGGCGTCGAAAATCTGATCGGTCTCGATTGGGCGGCGGACAGTTCCGGGTTCTTCACGTGTGACTTGCATGAAGGTGTAGCCCTGCTACTTCATGTCGAGCGGAACGGCACATCACAGATTTTATGGACAGTGCCTGGCTCGCCACAAGTCTATGGTATTCCTTCACCTAACGGCCGCTATCTGGCCACGTACAGAGAGATTAGGAACGGTAATGCCTGGATGCTTGAAAACCCCTGACCGGCCGAAGTCCCCGAAAGTCCTATGTGGCCAGTTCACGCATCAGCCACGCGCGTGCCAGCTTCCAATCCCGCATAACGGTCTGCGGCGAAAGGTCCAGAACTTCCGCTGTTTCCTCTACGCTGAGCCCGCCGAAAAACCGCATCTCGATCACCTGTGCTTTTCTTGGATCAAACTGCGCCAGCGCCGCCAGCGCATCGTCGACCGCAATCACTTCCTCCGCGCGCTGGGTTGATACGTCTGCGATTTCATCGAAGTTCACGGCTGACGAATGCGCAACTTTGCGTGCCTCGCCACCTCGTTTAGCGGCCGATCGCGCCCTCGCGGCATCCACAAGAATGCGCCTCATGACTTGCGCCGAGACAGCGAAGAAATGGACGCGATCCCGGAAACCCGCCTCGCCGGCGTTCACCAACCTTAGATAAGCCTCATTAATTAATGCAGTAGTCTGCAGCGAGTTGCCGGCTCGCTCGTGTTTCATATAGCGATTGGCGAGCCGGTGCAATTCGGCGTATACGACTGGCATCAGCCGGTCCAAGGCCGCCCGGTCACCGGCGGCCCAGGCCTTCAACGAAATGGTGATTTCCCCTGTTTCGGGCATCTTGAACCGCTTCCTGAAGATTTCCTTCCCGCCATTGTAGTTCTCCATTTCCGTTTCCGCTTACCCCCGCGAAGGCGGAACGAAATGAGAGCTGCAGCGATGATAACGCTATTCGCAGTCGGAACGTTGGCCCTGGCTCACGACTCTGACGAAAACGCGGCGGTGCCCGTGACGGTCTACGTGCTAAGAAATGTCACCGACGGAAACCTGAACGTCTCCCGGGCCCAGAACATTGCTTCACACATCCTTGCCGAGGCGGGCGTGCGTATCAAGTGGCAATTTGGTCAGCCGCGGCGCCGCGAACAGCAAAAGCCGATCATCATTGACTTTTCATCGAATACTGCGGAGACGCTTGTGCCGGGTGCTCTGGCTTGGGCCCGGGTATATGAAGGGGTTCACATCAGGGTGTTTTGTGATCGCATAAGGAATACCGTTCACGGCAGTGACCGGCTCGGTACGTTTTTGCTGGCGCACGTTATGGCGCATGAAATCGCCCACATTCTCGAACGCGTAGATCGTCATTCCGAAACGGGCCTCATGAAGCCAAGCTGGACGCAAATGGAAATTGAAGGAATGAGCGTAAAATCACTCTCACTGGCCCCAGAAGATGTCCGATTGATCCACAACGGCCTCTTCAAATGAGATATCCCATTAGATTGGGAACGGAGCGGCGCAGACCGGTCCTTACAGTTAAACTGGTAGTAAACCCACCGGTTTCTCTATGCTCGAAGGTACGCTCGCCAAGGTTTTTGGCACTAAACATGATCGCGAGATCAAGCGGATACGGCCAATCATCGCGGCAATTAACGATCTCGAGCCGCAGATGCAGCAGCTCCCGGATGCCGAACTAGCCGCCAGGACTGTCGATTTTAAACAGCGCATCGCAAACGGGGCTAGCCTCGACGACATTCTTATAGAAGCGTTTGCCGTCTGCCGCGAAGCGGGGCGGCGGGTGCTGAACATGCGCCACTTCGATGTTCAGCTCATTGGTGGAATCACACTGCACCGAGGGCGTATCGCTGAAATGAAGACCGGCGAAGGAAAGACGCTGGTGGCTACCTTGCCGAGTTACCTGAACGCGCTCGGAGGGAAAGGCGTTCACATCGTTACCGTGAACGATTACCTGGCCCGGCGCGACTCGGAGTGGATGGGCCGCATTCACCGTTTTCTGGGCCTCACGGTCGGCACCATCGTTCACGATCTGGACGATCAGGAGCGGCGTGACGCCTATGGCTCGGACATTACATACGGCACTAATAACGAGTTTGGATTCGATTACCTGCGCGACAACATGAAATTCCGGCTGGAAGATTATGTCCAGCGGGACCTGAATTACGCGATCGTCGATGAAGTGGATTCGATCTTGATCGATGAGGCGCGCACGCCGCTGATC
>DAISJE010000036.1:0-16069 GCA_036821665.1 Bryobacteraceae bacterium
GCTTGCGCAAGCGAGCCGGAACGGCTACTTCTTCGTTCTTGATCGCACCAACGGCGCGCATATTACAACCTCTGAATTCGTCAAGACAAATTGGGCAAAGGGAATTAACGAGAAAGGCCAGCCAATTCCAAATCCTGCCAAGGAGCCGCAAATCGACGGCGCCCTCGTTTCTCCAAACCAGGGCGGAGCGACCAATTGGCCTCCCCCGAGTTTCAGCCCCGTGACAGGCCTGTTCTACGTCAACGCAAGCCGTGCTTTTAGCGAGTACTACATTTTCGATGACAGCAAGAAGCCCGAAGGCTGGGGCGGTAATGACCGGGGCGGCGGAGGCGAGGCCATGCTGCAGGCCCTGGATTATAAAACCGGCAAGATTTGCTGGAGTCATAAGTGGGAAGGCTCAGGCGTACGCTCGGGTGTATTGACAACGGCGGGGAACTTACTTTTCACGGGCGACACATCGGATAACTTCGTCGCTCTCGATTCGGCAAACGGCTCGCCAATTTGGCACGCTAATTTAGGGGCCGACGTAAGTAATGGCCCAATCACCTATGAACTCGACGGGATGCAATATGTGGTTGTCGGGGCCGGTGATTCACTTTTCGGCTTCGTCATGCTGTCGGGGAAATAGAGATTATGCGCAGTAACGGTTGAGGTTGAGATCACATCGGATAGTTAAAATCGGGGCATGGAAAACCGTTTCCAGCTCGCTTAATGCTTTAACGGCTCATTCCGGCCGAAATGCTTTTGCCCATAGATATGGCGAATAAGCGAGATTATCGAATCGAAGATCGGGCAGCGCGTCGGAGTCGATCGTTATCATCGAGGCTCGATCCAGCCAGCCCGTTTTGATGCGTTGCAGTTCGCCGGGCTTGAGATGGAATGTGAGTTCGCGTATTTCAGGCGCGCTGATAGTGAGAGTAACTTCGCGATTCGTCGGATTGTAGACATCCGCGCGTAGAAAAATACGCGGATAGATAAAGCGGAAATGCGCGTTGGTTGTTTTCGGATCCGCCGTACACAGGGAAAATGTGCTCATGCGGCCGGCAGGAGCGCAGACTTTCCACTGACCCTCGGGCCAATCGATCACGCCTGACGGATAGTCGCTCTTCAGAGGGGTACCGGCGCCGCGGTGCGGGTTATCGAAATCGACAACGAGGGGAACAGGCTCTTCGGACTCGCCCTGAATATCAATGTCGCGTGATTGCAGATGGCGGATGCGAAGTACGCGTGTCTTCCGGTCGAACGTATATCCTTCCGCATTCAGATTGTCGCGCGAAACAAGCTGGTGGCCGCCGCTCGTCACAGTGGTGGGATCAAAGCTCAGCCGCAGGACGTCGGTGGAAGCTGCATCGAACGTAGAGTATGTGACTGACCCTTTTCCATAGGTGATTTTCGTAACGGGTGAACTGGAGCCGAGCAGATGGGATTCATCGCTGGGAGCCCATTCCGGAACAGCCCAGAAGGCATCCATGAGGCGGCGAGGGCCGTCGGCGAATTGATCGGTAAACCACCACTGATTGCCAAACGGGGCGTGCGCGGCCGCCGGCATGCCCTGAAAATAAGTGACCCAGTTGAAGGAGCGAAATGCCTGCTCGCGATAGCTGGCGTCTCCCGTTCGCATGTAATAGAGCGCTTCGACGGCAGCAAGGCGAGCCGTGTGGCTATCGCAGCACTCATTCGGCAGATTGCAGCAAAACGTCTTGCCGTTTCCCTGTTCGGTGGTAACAGTGGCGCCGTGCACAATGTACTTTGGCCATTTCGGCGTGGTTTTGACCCATTCGATGAGTTTGCGCGCGTTCTCCCGCCATTCCGGATCTTTATCCGGATTTAACAAAATGTAACGGGCGTACTCGAGCGGGATCACCTGGTTCATGTTCTCCATGGTGGGTTGAACGTCTTCGAAGTATCCGACCCAGACGTTATTCTTCATCGGGTACTTGTAAAGCCATTGCCGGCAGCCCTCGCGAACCGCCTTATAAGCGGCCACATCTCCCTGCCCTAACCGGATCAGCTCATCGAACAGCATGATGGGTTCAACAACGTTAGCCGAATAGGGCCCCATCCCTTTGCCTTCCACTTTGCCGTCACGCGCGTAACAACGAACCGGCCACGGGGACACATCGGCGGTTCCCGGTTTGTAATTCTTCACCAATGCCTTGGCACATCGAATGGCCGCCTGCAGATATTTCGTGTTGCCGGTCATTTCATAGAAGCGAAGATACGCGTAGCCGTCTTCTCCGACGATGGGCGGTTCAAGGTAATCTTCGCCATGCCGGCTCCAACCGGTGTAACGGCGATCGCCGGGATTCGCGGATGTGTAAGGCACTCCGGCCCAGACGTAATTGTCCGGCGTAAGGCCGTTCTCGAGTTCGTAATCGATGAAATCGGCAAGGAAGGTGATCGTGTGGGGATCGCCCGTGTAGGGATATAGACGCTCGATGAAGCCTTGCATCATGGCTCGCAAATAGGCCGTTGAGTTGGCCCAATGATAATCGGGCTGCATTTCAAAGGTGGTGCGATCGAAATCAAAGCAGCAGAAAAAATAAGGCGTGCGCTGGCGAAGATACTGATCCCACACAATGCTCCACTGGGTGAGGAAATGAGAACTGTAGGAGTAGCCGATATTCTCGGGCATGGGCCAAGGCAGAAGCTTGCCGCCGGCATCTTTTTGAACGGGACGACCCGCGATGGTCGGAGCATTTACAGTCGATACAGTTTGAAACAGCTCCTGGGCGGGTAGCGAAAGGCCAACAAGAAAAGCTATGCAAAACTTCGATTTTCGGAGGTTCATAGATCTCCAAAGATCATATCTTTATCACTGCCGGATTGTACATAACATAATGGGGCGTAGAATTCGGAATTGACGAATCGGATGCAAAAACGCAGTTTCCGGAACGGCCGCCTGAGCGAGCAAGTGGTCGAGGAACTTCAGCGCATGGTGAAAGAAGAATACGCCGAGCCCGGGTCGCGATTGCCCAGGGAGGCAGCGTTAGCCGACCGGTTTCAGGTAAGCCGGATCGTGGTCCGGGAGGCCATGAAGATTCTGGAGGATCGCGGCGTGGTGGAAGTTCGAGCCGGTAGAGGCACCCTTACAGTGGCGCCCGGACCGAATCGTGTGAAGCAATCTTTGCTCCGCCTGTTCGGCGATCAGCCCATCCCGACACTGACAGAGATGGAATCGATGCTGGAACTGAGGCAGGTTCTAGAGGAGACTAGCGCCAGTCTGGCGGCAGTCCGCGCAACGGAAGGGGACCTTTCCGAAATTGCGGCGGCGCTCGAAGAGATGGGCAACGAAGAAGCCGATTTGGATACCACGATCGAAGCCGATCTGCGGTTTCATCGCGCAGTAGTAAAGGCCGCTCATAATTCGTATCTGGAGATGGTTCTCGATCCGATCGTTTCTGTGTTTATTCAGCAGATTAAGCTGACGAACAGTTATCACACCGGTATTCCGGCACATCGTCATATCTTCGAAGAAATTCGTGCGCATAATCCTGTCGGCGCGCGACAGGCCGTCCGCCGGCTCATGAAGCGGACTCTGGAAGACTCGCGCAAGGCCCTCCAAGACTTGAATCAATAACGATTTGTTGCTTCCAGGCGGCCGAAAGGGGCGTTTGCCCCGAAAAAGTTCTTGACGTTCAATCCCGATAAACATATGATCTTTTAAAAGCTGTCTGAGAGGAGCTTCGCATATGTTGCTGTTCGTTTCAAAAGATCACTTCAGGCGGTTCGCGATTCTGCGAGCTGTTTTCATCCTCCTCGTCGCGGTTTCCTGGAGTAGTTTGTCCGTGAATGCGCAGATCAATACCGGCAGGATTACCGGAGTCGTCACCGACTCCGGAGGTGCAGTCATCGTGGGGGCAACGGTCCGGGCAACCAATCAGGCGACCGGGGTCGTAACCACGATTCAAACTCAAGACAGCGGTAATTACCTGCTTAATTTCCTGATTCCCGGGCGGTACACCGTAGACGCCGCCTCGCCGGGATTTGAAACAAGCGTGGTACGAGATGTCGAAGTGACGGCGGGCGGGATTGCAAGAAACGACTTTCAAATGCGCATCGGGCAGGTGCATCAAACCGTCGAGGTGCAGGCGAATCCCCTCGCGGTGAATACCGAAAGCGCGGAGCTGACACAAACTTTTGGTTACAAGGCACTCGATCAACTGCCGAATATCGATCGAAATCCGCTTTACCAGATGAATTTGCTTCCGGGTGCGAACAACGGGGGTGGCAGTGGGAATTATGGATCGAATGGCGGTGAAAACGGTTCAGCAGTTGGGCTGACGCGACCGCAGCTCGCATCTATCGGCGGCGTGGACGCGAATGCAAATGGAGTTTATATCGAGGGGATTTTCAATCGCGAGCCGCAGAACGCGTACGTCGGGGTGGTTCCCCCCATTGAGGGCGTGCAGGAGGTCCAGGTATTTGCAGGAAAGTACGATGCCGAGTATGGGTTTTCCGGCAGCACGGTTATCAACGTCGTTACAAAATCCGGCACAAACGACTTGCATGGGGCCGCGTTTGAGTACCTGCGGAATAACGCCAGCGACGCCCGGAATTTCTTTGCGACGAGCAATACACCTTTCCAGCGAAATCAGTTTGGGGGCGCGATCGGAGGACCTATCCGAAAGAACAAGTTGTTCTACTTCGCGGATTATCAAGGCACGTTGTTTCGCACTAGCACGTACGAGTACACCAGTGCGCCGACCGCAAAGATGTATCAGGGCGACTTTTCAGAGCTTTACGGCTTGACGCCGCCCTCCGGGGCAGACAACACATATGGACAGCTCTACGATCCGTTTTCGCGGAAATTTGACGGAAACGGGAATGTAACCTACGCTGCCCCGTTTCCCGGTAATATTATTCCCGCTAGCCGCTTTGATCCCGCGGCCGCCAAGATGAATGCCGACCACGTGTTTGGCGTAGCGAATCTGCCCGGATTGACAAATAATCTCTACTATCTGTATCGCAACTCGCAGGACGCTCATCAGGGCGACGCGCGCATTGACTTCAACCAATCGGAAAAGCACCGCTGGTTTTTTCGCTACTCTCTGCTCGATTCGACCAATAACAATTCGACGAACATCAATCAATTTTTCCAGGACGGGCAGGCCAATTCACATAGCGTTAATCAGAACATGCAGCTCACATTACTGAGCACGCTGAATTCATCACAAGCCAACGAGGCACGAATCGGCTATAACCGCACTCACGTAAATACGAACGCCAATTCGATGGATAAGAACTGGAATAATTACTATGGAATTCCAAACGGAAATCTAGGCGATCCGATTACGCAAGGTATTTTTGAGATCTCTTCCCTTCCCCCGTTCTCCAATTTCGGCCAGCCGGATTGGGTGGCGTTCATCATCAGTAACACGATTGCCGCGACGGATAATTTCACATGGGTAAAGGGACGCCATACGATTAAAGCCGGTGTAAATCTGAACCACATTGAAGATACTTCCGCCGATACTATCGGGGGTGACGATCCGCGCGGCGCATTGAGTTTTGACCCGGCGATGACATCCTACAGCGGCGTAGCGCCACCGTTCGCATATCCGAGCTTTTTGCTGGGAACCATGACGAGCAGCGCGCGCGCCCGGTTTGTCGCAGGCTGGCCGTATCAGACATACTGGCAAAATGCTTTTTACGTGCAGGACGACTTCAAGGTTCTGCCGTCACTCACACTGAACTTGGGCTTTCGCTATGAACTGACCACGAGGCCCGTCGAGCGCTATAACCGGCAATCGAACTGGGACACCCGAACCAATGAACTGGTTGTCGCCACGAAGGACGATCGCAGTCCGGCGCTCAATCTCGATACAGGAGATGTCGGGCCGCGCTTGGGGTTGGCCTGGTCTCCCGACAGAGGGAAAACGAGCGTGCGCGCCGGTTTCGGGATTTCATATTGGCAAACCTACTGGACCGGCCCGCTGACCATTCTTGGTCTCGGCTATCCGAACTACGCCAAACAAGCGCTGCTGTCCTCGAACAGTCTGACGCCCGATCTGCTGTTATCACGCGATGGGTTGCCGCTGGCCGACGCGGAATATGATTCTTCCGGAAACTTGATCATCCCGGCGAATGCCGTCATTCGCGGAACGAATTACAACTGGAGGAGCCAGGAGGTTGCCCAGACGTCCATAAACGTGCAGCGAGAGCTGCACCGCGGTTTGTTGGTGGATGTCGGATACCTCAGCGTACGCGGCTTGCACAACAATCACACAACGAATATCAATCAGGCGCCGCCGCAGCCATTGGGAGTCGATTACAACCTCGCACGGCCATTAGCTCAGCAATATCCGCAGTTGGGAGACATTCCGGTTCAGTTCTCAAACACCGCAAGCTGGTACGACGCCCTAACGGCGCGCGTTGTGGCGCAGTTAGGAAACGATTTCACGCTGAGTGCGAGTTACGCGCACGCCCGAAACTTCGCGAATGGCAATAACATCGATCCGGCCAACCTGTGGCAATACTACGGACCGACGCAGCAGGACATCGCACATACGTTTTCGGCGCAGTTTACCTATGCGCTCCCGGTGGGTCGCGGTAAACGATTTCTATCGAATGCAAACAGGGCCGTCGATGCAATTCTGGGCGGCTGGCAATATTCGGGCTTTCTTACAATCCGTAGCGGTCTGCGCTTCGATGTAACATCCGGTGTGAGCCTGTTGAATAACGGCCAAGGCAATCGCCCCAATCGAATCTGCAGCGGTACGATTTCGAATCCGAGCGTGAACATGTGGTTCGACACAAGCTGTTTCGTCGATGATCTGGTGGTGGATTCCTACGGTAATTCAGGTATTAATCCTTTGAACACAGATGGACTGCAGCAACTCGATTCGTCGCTTTTCAAAACGTTCCGGATGAACGAACGTTTCAACCTACAATTGCGCGTTGACGCATTTAATACATTCAACCATCCGAATTTTTCTGCCCCTGACAATACCGTTGGTGACCCCTCGGAGGGACAAATCTTCTCGACATCGGTCGACAACCGGCGAATGCAGTTCGGATTGCGGCTGTTTTTCTAGAATTAGCACCAGAATGCAAGATAAGGTGGGCAGCAGGATGAAATGCGGCTGAAAGACAAGACTGCGGTCGTGACGGGCGCGGGGGCTGGGATCGGGAGGGCCATTGCACGAGCGTTCGCGCAAGAAGGCGCAAACGTAATCGTCGCTGACGTAGATTCGCAAGCCGGGGAGGAAACCGCGTCACGTATCAGGGAGGGCGGCGGATCGGCGCTGTCGGTTTGCACGGACGTCGCCGATCCGAATTCTGTCGGACGGTTGGTAGCAGCAACTTTAGAGCGGTTCCGCTCGGTGCACGTACTGGTGAACAACGCCGCCATCCAGGTGAATAAGAAGATCGAAGACACGACCTTCGAAGAATGGAATCGTCAGATGGCGGTGAATGTGGGCGGGCTTTTTCTTTGTTCCAAACATTTCCTGCCCTCTTTGCGCGAAGTTCGCGGTTCGATTATCAACATGTCTTCCGTCAATGGGACGTTTGTCGAGCCGATGTGCGCCGGCTATTGCGCGACAAAGGGAGCGATTCTTGCCTTTACCAAAGCGATTGCGATCGATCATGGCGGGGAGGGACTACGAGTAAACGCGATTTGCCCCGGCTACATCGATGCCGGGCTGGCCGAAGGATATTTCCTCGCGCAACCCAATCCGGATGCAGCACGGGCCCAAGCCGGGAAGTTGCACGCGCTGAAACGAATCGGAAAGCCGGAAGAGGTGGCGAGAGTGGCAGTGTTTCTTGCGAGCGACGAGGCCTCGTTTATGACCGGATCGGCCGTCATGGTGGACGGCGGCTTCAGTTCCGGCCTGCCTCCAGGAGAATAGGATGCGCTTGACTGAGAGACAGAGAAAGCTGCTGAATTTAACGTTCATTGACTACAACGCAACATCGGAGTTCCTGGAGCAGCCGCTCATAATCGACAGGGCAGAAGGCCTGTATTACTGGGACACCGAGGGGAAGCGCTATTTTGACGCGATCGGTGGAATTTTTGTCGCATCGCTGGGGCATAAGCATCCACGAGTGATGCAGGCGATGCGGGATCAGATGGAGAAGATCACGTTTGCGCCGCCGCTGATCAGCACGACAAATGTGACTTTGGACCTGGTGGAAAAGCTCGGCGAGGTGACGCCGGGAAATCTGAAATTCGTCAAACCGTTTAGCGGAGGCTCTGAAGCGGTCGAAGCGGCGCTGAAGTTTACGCGCCAGTACTACAAGCAGACGGGCCGGCCCAACAAATACAAGTTCGTCAGCCGCTACTACGCCTATCACGGCGGCACGTTCGGCGGCATGGGGGCGAGCGGGAGCGGACCGCGGAAATCGAAGTTCGAGCCACAGATGGACGGCTTTGTAAAAGTATTTCCTCCGAGTTTTTACCGCGACCAGTTTTCAAGCTGGGAAGAGGCGAACCGGTTTGCGGCTCAAAGCATTGAGGACGTGATTGTTCACGAAGATCCCGACACGGTAGCCGGCGTACTAGTGGAGCCGATTGGGAATACGGGTGGGATCATCACGCCGACTGAAGAATATTTTCAGATCATTCGTGAAGCATGCGACCGGCACGACGTGCTGTTGATCTTCGACGAAGTGATTACAGGTTTCGGGAAGACCGGCGATATGTTTGCCGCGCAGACCTACGGCGTTACGCCCGATATTCTTTGTACGGGCAAAGGAATCTCCAGCGGCGCGGTTCCACTGGGAGCGATGATTGCGCGCGAAGATATGGCGGAGGCCTTTGCCGGGCGCCCCGAAGAAAACTTGTACTTCGCTCACGGACACACGTTTGCAGGAAATCCGCTGGCGTGCGCAGCAGGAGTTGCGGTAATCAGCGAAATCGTAGAAAAGGATCTTTGTGCCAAAGCCCGTGTTCTGGGAGACTATCTCCGCGACAGGTTGGGATGCTTAAAAAAATTCGGCGTGGTGCGCGAGATCCGCGGCCGAGGCATTCTTCTCGGCGTCGAACTGGTGCGGGATACGAAGAGCATGCAGCCGTTCCCGGAGTTGGGCCGCGAGCTCAAGAAAACGGCTCTTGAGCATGGCATCATTTTGCGAATCGATCCGAGTTGGTTCGCCGTCGCACCGCCCTTAGTCGCTGAACAGCAGGATCTTGATGAGATGTGCGATTTAATCGAGCGCAGTCTGAAAACGGCTCTCGACCGAGTCCGGTAGCGCATGAATCCCGGATCCCGACGACTTGTCGACTGGCTCATGCTGCTCGCCTGCAATTTGATGTGGGCCAGCCAGTTCGTCATGGTGAAGCTGGTGCAGGAACAGATGGGACCGCTATTTGCGGTTACATTTCCGATTGCTCTCGCTACGGTCATGCTGATCGTGCTGGTCTGGCGGGAGCCCAAGGTAAAAGCGACTCGACAGGATATCAGGGATTTCGTATTGCTTGGACTGGCCGGGCAGTTGGTGGCGCAACTTTTTATTACCTGGGGTGTTCGTTACGCACCCGCATCGAATGCCGCGCTGCTGGCGCTCATCATGCCTGTTTCGACAGCTGTAATGGCGCATTTTCTCCTCGGCGAGCAAATGAACCGGATTCGCTGGATCAGCTTTGCACTGGCACTCCTGGGCGTTTTGGCGTGTTCGGGAGTGGATTGGAAAAGCCTTGATTTCGGACGCAGCTACCTGCTCGGAAACAGTTTGATTTTTCTCAGCGTGCTGGGTAGCGCATTCTATAACGCCTATAGCAAGAAAGTATTGGAACGGCACTCGCCGCTACAGGTGCTGCTTTATAGTTATTACGCGCTACTGGTCGTGCTTCTGCCAATCACGATAAGCGCTGAACCATCCGGCTTCACAAACCTTCCGCATTATTCCGGCACTGTCTGGATCGGCCTGGCAATTCTCGCAATTTTCCAATATTTTCTGTCGATGGTAATTTTCCTGAATGTCCTGACCCGGCTGCAGGCGACACAAGCGGCACTTTCAAACTACTTGATTCCCTTTTTTGGGCTACTGATTGCAGCTATCGTGCTGCACGAGCGACTAACCGGATTCATGATTGCAGGCGGCTTGCTGGCGCTCGCAAGCACCCTTCTGATCACGGTCTGGGATACCGCATCAAGGCCACCAGCACAGGACATCCTTCAAGACCAGACCAGCCTTCCTTCTACTCGGAGTTGACTTATGTTCATCAAAATTCGCCCAGGTATTCGTATGTTTTCGTGTTTTGCCGGATTTGCAGCGGCGGTCCTATTTATCCATGCCGCCGAGAATACCGCAGCAATCGGCTATCACGAAGTCAAGACGGATTCCCAAGGCAAAATCATGCCGTGGTACGGAAGTGGGCCATCCCAGGCGTACGATCACGTCATCCGCCTGGTGTGGAATTTCTGGTACAACATGAAGCCGTGCAAAAACGGCGTCGCTTATTATCTGCAGCACCAGGTTTGGAAGCCGGAAGAGGATCCGCGCGGCCTCGGCGGGGATCAGATCTCGATGGCGTTGTCATCATGGAATCTTCTCTACGACTATACCGGCGACTCGCGATTGCTGGGGAACATGCGAATGATGGCTGATTACTGGCTTGCGCATGGCCTTTCCAAACCGACCGACAAATGGGCGAACCTGCCTTTCCCATACAATACGGTCCAGCACTCGGGTGTCTTTGACGGCGATATGCGCGCGGGAAAGAATTTCCTGCAGCCCGATAAAGCTGGGAGCTTCGGCATAGAACTCATCAAGCTTTACAAGATCACAGGCGATGAAAAGTATCTGCGTGCTGCGACGACCATTGCGGACACTCTCGCACAGCGCGTGGCCCCCGGCGATGCAGATAATTCTCCGTGGCCGTTTCGCGTGAATGCGACCACCGGCGAAGTGCACACGGTAAATGCAAAGGGAAAAACATTTCGGGCCAGTTACACGACAAATTGGACCAAAACTCTGGAGCTTTTTGACAACTTGAGGGCGCTTGGCCGCGGAAATCGTACCGCTTACGCAAAAGCCGCATCCATAACGATTGCGTGGTTGAAGCAGTATCCGTTGAAGACGAACAAGTGGGGCCCGTTCTTTGAAGACGTTCCGACGCAGGACTATTCAGATACCGAAATCAACGGCGACACCATGGCCATGTATCTACTGAACCACCCAAAATTCGATCCCCATTCGACCGAAATGGCAGCAGGGATTTTGAATTGGAGCGATCGGATGTTCGCCAATCACGAATTCGAAAAATGGGGCGTTACGGCGATCAACGAACAGACTGCCTACAGAGTTCCGGGCAATAGCCACACATCAAGACATGCCTCGGTGGAACTGCGCTACTGCGAGGTGACCGGCAACAACGCTCGCAGAGAACAGGCGATACGGCGTCTGAATTGGGCTACTTATATGGTGGATACGGACGGCAAGAACCGGTATCCACGAGACGATATTTGGCTGACCGATGGGTATGGGGATTATGTACGCCATTATCTGCGCTCGATGGCTGCGGACCCGGAGCTTGCCCCAAACGATCAGAATCACTTACTGCGGACGTCATCGATCCATTTCGTACGGCGCGGATAGGATCACCTATACAAAGTTTGATGCCCGCTCGAAGGAGCGTCTGAAACTCGGGGCATGGTCGCCGGCACGCGTAAGTGGAGGCACGATGCAGTGGAACGCCAATACGAAAACGCTTGAGATTTCGGCTACTGAAAAAACGGTGCTGATCGAAGGCAAATAGTGCGGCCGGAGACCCTATGATCATCGATTTACGAAACGCTGGCCTGTTTTCATTGCTGCTGTTGGCGTCCGCGGCATGGCCGCAAGATCGCCAATACGTAAACGCTCAACTTGCATGGCACACACCCGTGTTGGACAAACAAGGGAAATTGCTGGCCTGGTATGAGCCCGAAAAGAATTTGGGCTATGACAAAGTCTTGCATCTAGGCTGGAATTTCATCGAACATAAGATCCCGCGAGACATCACCGGCAAAACCGATCAGAAGATTTATCTCGTCAATTCGGTATTCGATCCTAAGACGTTGCAGGGAATCTACTGGCAGCATAATCCGGCCATGGTGTATGCGGCGTTTGTTGATGGCGTAGTTGCCTGGTACGCCTATTCCGGGGATTCAGAAGCTATCGCCACCGTGCGTGGAATGCTGGATTATCAATTAGCGCACGGTACGACACCTGCCGACTGGGATTGGCCTGGTGTGCCGTTCGCTACAGCATGTGGAAACGATGCGGATTATGGTCACTGTATTCAAAATTTGCCACATGAGTTCTATGGCGGAATCGAGACCGATAAAGTAGGCCAACTGGGCACCGGATATGCATTGTTTTATGAGCTGACGGGCGACAGCAAATACCTGGACGCGGCAACTCGTTGTGCAGACGCGCTGGCTCGGCACGTGCGCGCGGGTGACGGAGACCATACTCCGTGGCCGTTTCGTGTAGACGGGCGGACAGGGGTGACGCTGACGCATGAAGAATATGGAGGCGATGTAAGTTCATCGCTCCGTCTCTTTGATGAGCTGATCCGGCTTCAACGCGGCAATGTGACAGCGTACCGATCCGCTCGCGATACAGCCTGGAAGTGGCTACAACAGTATCCCCTCAACCAAGGCAGTAATGCTTGGGATAAGTGGTCCGGCTTCTTTGAGGATGTGCCATACAGACCTACCAACGTGAACCAATTTCTTCCGGATATGGCAGCCTATTACATCATGAGCCGTCCGGATCCGGCGGCGGTCGACCCCGAATGGATCAGTCATGTAGGGCATCTGATCGATTGGGTGCGGCGACACTTTGGCCGCGGGCCCTTTCTTGGCGCGTGGGCGATTGACGAACAAGGCCAGCCTGAACATGACTACTATGGCTGCTGTTCTCGGGCAGGCCAAGGCAGCCATGGCGGCCGCTGGGCGGCCATTAACGCGATTTACGCCAGCCTGACAGGAGACAGCCAAGCCCGTGAAGATGCGTTTCGCTCGATGAATTACGCGACTTACTTTGCCGACTCGGAGGGAAGGATCGCATGCTGCGGCGCGGACTATCACAACCCGTACTGGTTCAGCGACGGATACGCAGACTATTTACGCCACCTCAATTGGACTATGGGTGCATTGCCGGATCTGGCTCCGATCGGAGAAGATCACCTCCTGCATTCGACGTCCGTGGTTCAGAAAGTCGAATACGGGCGGGAACAAATCACATATCGCACGTTTGAGGATACGGGAACTGAAGTACTGCGCGTACATGCAAAACCCGCCCGAATTAGCGCCGGTGGATCAGAACTGCACTTACGCGAGGCTTTGGGCAAAACCGGATACACAATGCGGCAGACCGCTGCCAGCGATTACATATTACAGATCCAACGGAGCGGTGCGCGCGACGTGACTGTCGCTGTTCGCTAGTTGGCAATCAGATCCATCCTCGGCTTCGCGCGGCGCTTGATACCGCGGCAACGAAGCAAAAATAGCCGCCGCGCAGGCAACCATCGCCAGCGAAATCACCAGCAAAGCATGATAGGAACCGGTGCGGTCGAACACTGCGCCCATCGCAACCGGACCCGTTGCGCCTGCCACAGCATATACGCACCACGTATACCCGTAAAGCGCGCCGAACCGCTCCAAACCGAAATAGCGGGTGAGAAGATAGGGCACCACATCCGATTCCGCGCCCATTCCCACACCCACTAAGCTGGCGCTTGCGATTGCCAGTTGCCATCGATAACCACGTAAGATCAGGACGAAGCCAAGCGCGCACAAGCCGAGCAGTACCGCCGCGGCACGCCCTGCTCGAAACCGGTCTAACAGGTATCCCGTTCCGAGTTTGCTACATAGCGCGGCCGCGCCTGCAACGGATAACACGAATGCCGCGTCAGCGGCCGATGCCCCGCGATCGGTCAGCAATGCCGCCCAATGCGTGTTCAAGCCATTTGTCGCAAACGAAAACAGAAGCAGGGCTGCCGCGATTCCCAGAAACGGCGCGGACCAGACGCTTCCGGCAGCGCTTCGCTTCACTACTGCATCTTGCCGAGCCGATAGGGAGCCATCTGGCTCGCGTAAGAACAGGCTGGCCAAAGGAATGGCCACAGCAAGGATAAGCGCACCCAGCGCTCCATATGCTACGCGCCATCCGTAGGCCGAGATTAATGCCTGTGCTACCGGTGGGAAAACCATCGATCCGAGTCCGGAGCCAGTCATAACAGCGGCGAGCGCCTGCCCGCGACGCCGGTCGAAGCACGCGCTCACTACGCGGGCATACGCAAGTTGTGTCGTACCATTCCCCACGATGCCGAGAATTACGAACACGACATACAAGTGCCACAAGTGCGACGTAAGGACTGCGAGAGATGCAAACGCCGCTCCATAGACAAGGGTGCACGGCAGCACGACGCGGCGTGCCGGGAACCGATCGAGCAAATGGCCCAGCAACGGCGAACAGATAGCAACCGTAAGGGCTGCCAGCGTAAATGCGAGCGAGACCTCCGTTCTGGACCAATGGAACGTTTCCGCGAGCGGCTTGAGGAAAATACCAAATGTATAGACAACAATGGAAGCGAAGCTGACGAAGACGCCTGCGCACGCCGTGATGAGAATGACGGCGCGGTCAGCGTTTGGGGGTTTGCGGCGCAGGCTGTGAGCTTCGTGAGTAGCCATGAATCGCCGATCGTTTTGCACCCGCGGCATGCGCGGCATCGCTCATCGGATGCACACCACTGGCGTCAATCCAGCGGTTATAGAAATTGAACAGAGCGCAGACCGTTATGGCGTAATAGATCGCCTCATCGGTGTAACCGGCGGCATGCAACGTTTCAATGTCGGCCGGCTGAATGGTGTATGAGTCATGATTCACCTTTTTAACGAATCGCATTAATACTTTTTCTGCATCAGATAACGAAGAGGTCTCAAGATCGGCAAGCACGCCGTCCACTAGCTCCTTGCTTCCGAGCAATTCCGCCGCGACCGCGGCGTGAGATTTCGTTCAAAACGGGCACTGATTTAAATGCGACGTATAGGCCGCGATCAGCTCGCGAAAACCCGGAGACAAAGGGGCCGGTTCGCGCAGCATCTCCTGTGTGAAGCGCTCCAGGTGAACCGTCGCCTTCATTTTGAAGGAGAACATATGCAGGATTTGCGGATATTCCGGCCCCATCCGCTTCATCATTTCGATCGCGCGCGTATAGTTGTCGTCGGCTTTATGTTGCTCGACATCTTTGAGAAACATCGGGTCCATTGGTGTGGTCCTTATCGTCTAAAAAATAAACTTCAACGCAAGTTGAAGTAATCGGGGCGGCGCGGCTTGCAGGATCTGACCGAATTCCGGGGAGGACACATCGTTTTCCGGCAACAAAAAGTTCGGATGATTCAACGCGTTAAATGCTTCCGCACGGAATTGTAAGCGCGTCCTCTCTGCAAGGGTAAACGTTTTGAACAACGAAAAATCCGCGGTGGCCAGGCCAGGGCCTCGAACCGCATTGCGGCCCTCGTTACCGAACTGTCCCGGATTCGCCGTTGGAGTCAGTACCTGAAATGCGTTTCGGCTTACCCACTGATTCGGTGTGTGAGGGCCATTGTTCGGATCCGATAATACATTCGGACGGCTGGAGTAAAAGCCCGTTATCTCAGGTGCGCTTCCTTGCATAGGTGCATTGTCGCTGTCATAAACCGTAAATGGTGTGCCTGAAGCAAGAGAGACAATCGTGTTCAATTGCCAGCCATTCACCAGGAGCCCAAGCGCGACCGGCGCAGCATGCCAGCTTGGCAATCCATAGGTTCCGCTGAATACAAATCTGTGAGTGGCGTCGAACAGCGACGGCCCGTGTTCGGCCCGCAAATCGAACGGATTCTGAGCTAGGTCATTTTCTCCTGCGACCAGCGTCGGCGCAGAACCGGCCATATTCAAAGACGACACGTAATCCAGGCTTTTCGACCACCAGTACGACGCTTGGAATGAGATGTTGCGAGTCAACTGTCGTGACAAGGAAACCTGCAGGGCGTGGTAGGTTGAGCTGTTGTTGTCTGCAATTAAACCCACCGATGCGAAGGCGCAGGACCCGGACGCATCGCAGTTGGCATACTGGCGTCGCTGATCGGCATTG
>DAISJE010000037.1:0-16032 GCA_036821665.1 Bryobacteraceae bacterium
GCACTGCATTTGTATTCGGAGATGCTCAAACGGCAGGGTTGGGCGCCGGCGCATCCCGTTCCCGCAGATTACCAGGCGAACTGGTGCAGTTGGGGTTATCAACTGCAATTCACGCCTGCCCAGGTCATCGGAACGATTCCGAAGCTTAAGGAGTTCGGATTTCGATGGGCGACCCTTGATGCCGGCTGGTACGACAATCGGGGCGACTGGGATCCTCGTCCGGATATCAGCGAAGGCGGCATCCGGCGCATCGTAAACGCATTTCATAATGCAGGGCTGCGAATCACGCTGTGGTGGATTCCGCTGGCTGTCGAAAATGGCGGCAAAGATGTGCTCGATGGGCGGCCATATCACTTTGCAAATATCGCGAAAAAGCATCCCGAATGGCTGATCTTAGATAAGCAGGGCAGACCGGCACGCATGGCGGGTCGATTCGCGGCGCTCTGTCCGGCTGTCCCGGAAGTGCGCGAGTACTACAAGCGCCTGACCGTGCGTTTCATTCGCGATTGGGGATTCGACGGCAACAAGCTCGATTTCTCCTACACGGTGCCGGCTTGTTATAACCCGGCTCATCACCATAAATCGCCGCAAGCTTCAATTACAGCGATGGGGGACGTGTATAAGGTCATTTTTCAAACCACACGAGCGCTCAAATCCGAGAGTGTCACTCAGGTTTGTCCCTGCGGAACCACACCGAATATAGCCTGGCTGGGCGATTATGACCAGGCGGTCACGGCTGATCCGGTTGGCTCCGCGCAAGTGCGCAGGCGCATCAAGATGTACAAAGCGCTTTTGGGCGATCAGGCTGCAGTCTATGGAGACCACGTAGAACTGACCAAACTGATCGGGCGGGACGCGCAGGAACAGGACGTCGGGCGCGATTTTGCTTCGACAATCGGCACCGGCGGCGTTTTGGGAACAAAATTCACATGGCCTGCTAATAACTCGCCCTTTGCAGATGTTCGGCTTACGCCTGACAAAGACGTGCTGTGGAAGAAATGGATCGCGATTTACCAGCACAAAATGTTGTCGACCGGAATATTTCGCAATCTTTATATCTACGGCTACGACTCGCCGGAAGCGTATGCGATTGAGAAAGGCGGCCGGATGTATTACGCGTTTTTCACCGACAACCCAAGGCCGCTGACGGAACACCTGGAATTGCGCGGGCTTGGTCATGGGCGTTTCCACGTTCGCGACTATGAGGACAGTAAAGACTACGGATTCGTGACCGGGCCAACGGCACACGTAACTGCGACGTTTGCGGAGCATCTGCTGCTTGAGGTAGGCAGGTAATGCTCAGATCAGCGTCTTTTGGGTCCACTCGATCAAGACATTGTCGGCCGGGCTTGGCGCGACACGAATCGAAAACTGATTTGCATCGATTGCCTTATACTTCTCGCGAATCTCGCTAACCGAAAGCGTATTTCCTTGCGGTCCGACCGAATTCAGCAGCCACGCAGGCCGGGGCGTGATAGTCGCACAAATGTCGGGCAGGTCGAATTTCCTCAGAAAGCCGAATGCAACGGCAGAGAGCGGCAGTTGATAATCCTTCGAAGCCACGACCGATTCGAAATCGGCGAGCATGCCGTCCAATAAAACCGTTCGCACACGTGGATCGAGAGCGGTTCCCAGCAAAGCCGGTAAGGCGGTCAGGCCAGACCCCAGGACGCCAATATGCGCAGTGTCGACATCCGGGCGGCTTTCGAGATAGTCGAGGCCGCGTAAAAGATCCCATGTCTGCTGGCCGATAAGCGGCGAGCCGGCGCTGAGATTCACGATTGCGTAGGCAAGCTCGACTCCGTAGCCGTAGAACAACGGCCCGGAGGAGGGGAGGCGCGGTCTCGTTACTCCGCATGTCCGCAGATCAACCGAACAGATCGAGGCACCCGCGCCGATTATTTGCTCGACGAGCGGCCAGCTTTCGAATATCCCGTCTCTTCCCCGGCCAGAAGCCATTAACACGACTGGTCTTTTAGACGTTCCGGTCTTGGCCTTAATGAACCAACCAGGCACGCGGATAGCTGCTTCCGATCGATATTCGATCTCTTCGATCACTATGTCGCGCTGCGTTTTACTCGAGAGCACTCTCGCATTAGCCGGCATCGGCTCTTTCGGAAGGGCAAGGAGTTGTTGAAGATCCGCACGTACATCATTCGAACGGACCTTAGTCGCATGGAGCCGGTCCAGGTTTACTTGATAGGCGGCGCGCCCGCCGAGCGAGGTGAGCACCTGGCCCGTCGTTGTGCACCAAAGGCTCGATTCAGGCGCATCATCGAAGTCCGCTTCCTCCGCATCCCTCTGTCGGTTTAGAAGCCACCTGTCAAACCAGCGGTAAGTAGCATTGCGCTGAAAGTAATCGTAGTCGTGCGGAAGGGTCGAGCTGAAGAGCGCGACTTTATCGCGGGTACCGCACGCGCCGTACGCGCCGGAGACTTCCTCGAAGATTTCCTGAGTGCCGTGTACATAGTGCGGTGAGTACGTCGTGCCCTCGTCTATTGGCGTGTAGCAGATCAGCAGCGGCTTTGGCGCAAACGCGCATAGCAGATCACCGCGATCGAGCGGTATTTTCAAACCTCCGATCAGGTTTTGCTCTGCGTCGGCAAATGCGCCCGGTGGTTGGTAATCGGCGCCGGCCAGGTTTTCTGTGTGCCCTTCTACCACAACCGCTGCAGTGATTCGCGGCTCCAATGCACACAGGAACATAGTTTGCGTGCCGCCGCCGGAGTGACCGCAACAGCCGATGCGCCGGGCATCGATTTCAGGGCGGCTTAGCAGATAATCCAGCGCGCGTATTCCGTCCCAGACTTCGAACTGTGTGGTCGTGGACCCAACGAGGAGAGCCGGCCATCCAAAGCGATCGTGCTCGCCGGTTGGACCATAAAGAGAACGGCCCGTTTTCGAGTCTATATACTGCAGTCGCTCGCCTTGCCCGGGCGGATCCCATGTGAGTACCGCAAAGCCGCGCCGTGCGAGGTTTTGAAATACCGTTTGATAGGCGCGATAAGCTTTGCCGTCGGATGTATGGCCAAGCGGAGCGAGGATCCCAGGAAACGGTCTATCCGCCGACTTCGGGAGATATAGATGCGCGGTTACGTAAAACTCGGGCTGGCTCTCGAATACCAATTTTTCAATTCGGTAATGATCGCGGTCGATCACGCCAGTGGTTCTTGCGTTCAGCGGCGTCTTTTCGAGCTGGCCGCCGATCAGCTCCCACACTCTCGAGCGAACAAATGTAGCGCGTTCGTTTACGTCTGCGTCGGAGCGTACTTTGGCCAAATCCGCTTTTCGCTTCGCACGGGCGGTACTCACCTTGGCAATAAGGTAATTCGGTAAATCGTTCCAATAATCGCGTGCAAAAGCTTGCGGCCCTGCCTCTTTCGAGTTTTGCTGCGCGCGGGCTTCAGGGATGCCGGCGGCAAATAAGAACGACCCTGTTTGGATGAATTCTCGTCTCGATCTCAACGGCTGAGCCTTCCGGGCATATTTGCTCGCATTCTATACCCGGGATTCTATTCGTCTCGGAGCGGCTCTTCCGAAGCTGGCGGATCGCATGGCGAAGGCTGTTCCAGGACGGCATAGCAGCTAATTGGGTCTACACGGCGGATGGGGTCGAGTTCCGTTGAACCAGCCTGTATCCAATGTGATATGTTCTCGGTTCGTGAAGGGCCAGGACATCACGGCAAACGATTATCAGTTCAATTGGCGAAAACTGCAGCAAGTCGGGCTGAATGCCTATGAAGCGCGATCCTATCTCGTGCTCATGGGCCACCCACGTTTTAAGGCCCTGGAACTCGCAGCACGCGCGCATGTGCCGAGGCAGAAGATCTACGAGGTACTCGACAGCCTAGTCGAAAAAGGGTTCACGCAGGTTGTCCAGGAGAAAACGAAACTGTTTTCGGCAGTAGATCCGAGTCTTGCCATTCCCGGTTTTTTAGCACGCCGCTCCAAGGCCGTACAAAGCGAGCTCAACGACCAGGCCCGGCTGGCGACTGGTCTGATGGAAGATCTTCGGCAAGCTTATCTGGAAGGGCAGGATGGCCGCGGGACGCTGGATTTCCTGAATCTTGTAAATGACCCGACACAGACAGCAATTCATTACCGGCGCATGCTGAACGTGGTCGCGCATGAATACGCGGAATTTTCCCGTCCACCATTCGCGGTCGATCCGCTGGATGAGCAGCTCGTGAAGGATGCGGCAGGTCGAGCCGTGGCATGCCGGCTGCTGATCGAGGCAGCGCCGGCGGATACTGGGGGTCCGATCGATATCGAACATCGCGAGCGGTTGAAGGAATATCGGGAATCGGGTGTAGAGATTCGCTTTCTGGACCGGCTACCTCTCAAGCTGGCCTTATTCGATAGGAAATCCGGCCTGGTGGCGTTACTGGATCCTGTGTTGACGAAGCCGTCCTGGACTTCCGTTGTATTCGAGCATGATGGGTTCGCGGAAGCAATGGCAGGCCTGTTTGAAAGTTATTGGTGCCGCGGCAGGCGCGAACTTGCGCTATAGGCGCGAATACTAACCAAACCGCTGATTCACGCGCAGCTCCGGCTTGATATCCTCAAAAGTTACGATAGTTTGAGGGTTTTCGATGTCTGGACATAGTAAATGGGCCACGATTAAGCACAAAAAGGCGGCCCTGGACGCCAAGCGCGGCAAGGCGTTCACGCGTTTAATTAAGGAAATCATGATTGCCGCCAGGAACGGCGGCGATCCCGATGCCAATCCACGCCTCCGCACCGCCGTTTTGGCCGCCAAAGCGGTCAGCATGCCCGCGGATAATATCAAGCGCGCCATTATGCGCGGCACCGGCGAGATCGAGGGCGGTCAAATCGAGGAGATCATGTTTGAGGGCTACGGCCCGGGGGGTGCGGCTGTCCTGGTCAATGTCGCGACCGACAACCGTAACCGAACAGTGAGTGAGATTCGGCATGTCTTTTCGAAGAACGGCGGGAATCTTGGCGAGCAAGGCAGCGTAGCCTGGATGTTCGAGCGCAAAAGCCAGATCATTGTCGACGCGGAGAAGGCCAGCGAAGATCAGTTGATGGGTATTGTGCTTGACGCAGGCGCGGACGATATTCGCGATCAGGGCGGCGCATGGGAAATTCTCTCCGCGCCGGAAGCTCACGATGCCGTCCTCCAGAGCCTCGAAAAGGCCGGGATTCCGACAGAATCTGCCGAAATCGCCATGGTTCCGAAGAACACGATTAAGCTGGAGGGCAAAAATGCACACGCCATGCTCAAGCTCTATGACGCTCTTGAAGAGCATGACGACGTGCAGAACGTCTATGGCAACTACGAAGTGGATGAGGCGGAAGTAGAAGCTTTGGCCTAGCAAGCAGCTAATTGCCCGCTCTGTTGAAATGCTATGCGCCGCTAGCGATCTCTGAATGCGAATCATCGGAATAGACTGCGGAACTGAGCGAACCGGTTTCGGTGTCATCGATACGGATGGCCGCTCGCATCAGTTCGTTGAAGCCGGTGTCGTTCGTACGAAAGCTATCGACCCGCTCGAAAAACGCTTGTATCTTATAGCGCGCGAGTTGCGCGGCATCATTGCCGCTTTTGCACCGGAAGCAATCGCGGTGGAAGAGGTCTTTCATGCTGTAAACGCGAAATCTGCGCTCAAGCTCGCGCATGTGCGTGGCGTCGCATTTCTATTGGCGGCCGAAGCCGGGCTGGCAGTAAACGAATATTCACCCCTGGAAGTCAAAATCAGCGTCGTGGGGTATGGCCGCGCCGAAAAGCATCAGGTGCAAATGATGGTGCTTTCGCTGCTTGGAATTGGCCAACAGTTTGATTCCTTCGATGCATCCGACGCGCTTGCTGTTGCTATCTGCCACGGAACACGCGCGAGTTTTCCAGTAGCGGCAGGAGGGCGCCGTTGAAACTATTACTGCTCGCCCTAATAAGCTGTGGTTTGCTTTCGGCTGCCCCGGCGAAGCTCACGTTTATCAAGAGCTTCCCCGGAAGCACTCCTGCTTACACATATGTTACGGTCGATCACACAGGCGCAGTCGAGTATAAAGAATCGCCTACAGACAACCAGCCTCTGAAGATTCAGTTGCACGATTCTGAAACAGCGCCGCTGTTTTCCATGGCCGAACAACTGAACTACTTCCGCTCTCCGCTGGAATCCGGCCTGAAAGTAGCCAATACCGGCAAGAAGACCTTCCGTTATGAACCGGAGACGGGCCCTGCGGTGGAAACGACGTTTAATTATTCGATCAACCCAACCGCGCAGCAACTCCTGGAGCGCTTTGAAGAAATCGCTGCCAGCGAACGCGCCTACATCGCACTTGATAGTACGATGCACTATGACAAACTGGGCGTCAACGATGCGCTGGCGGATATCGAGTCGCTCTGGTTGCATAAACAGTTGGCCGCGCCAGAACAATTTATTCCGCTGCTGACTCGCATTTCCACGCATCAATCCTTTATGCACCTGGTCCGGGAGCGTGCCGCGCGTTTGAAAGATGAATTTCAAGCGCCCTCCGCGACCGCCTCCAGCGGTTCCCAACAAAGCACTTCCCACCAAAGATGACATCGCCTTCCGGAACGCAACCCTTTGATCGGGTGATCTGGCTGGTGCTGGACAGCGTCGGCATTGGAGCCATGCCGGATGCAGCCGAATATGGAGATGAGGGAAGCGATACTCTCGGCAATATTGCGCGACGCCACAAGCTCGAACTGCCCAATATGCGAAGAATGGGTCTCGGCAATATTAAGCCGCTACCCGGATTGCCGCCCGCCGAATATCCCGCCGGTGCATACGGCAAGTGCCGGTTGGCATCGCCGGGCAAAGACACAACTACTGGTCATTGGGAGATGGCAGGCATTATTCTCGAAAAGCCGTTTCCGATTTACCCGCATGGCTTCCCTCCCGAAATTATCGAGTCGTTCGAATCCAGAATCGGCCGCAAGGTACTCGGCAACAAACCCGCTTCAGGGACCGAGATTATTCAGGAACTCGGCGCGGAGCACATGCGAACGGGATCGCCGATCGTATACACTTCTGCCGACAGTGTGTTTCAGATCGCGGCGCATGAAGTCGTGATTCCGGTTGATGAATTGTATCGGATTTGCGAGATTGCCCGGGAGATTCTGCACGGGCCAAATGAAGTCGGGCGTGTGATTGCCCGTCCGTTCGAAGGCGCGCCCGGCCATTTCGTTCGTACTACAAACCGCCACGATTATGCAGTACCTCCGCCGGAAGGCATGCTCCTCGACCGCCTTGCCGAACGACAAGTGCCGGTCTATGCGGTGGGCAAAATATCGGACATTTTTCTTGGCCGCGGCATAACGCATTCCGTGAAAACGAAAAACAATGCGGACGGGATGCGGCGGACAGCGGAGGCGATGAGCGTTCACAAAGATGGTCTCCTCTTCATCAATCTGGTTGATTTCGACCAGCTATATGGCCATCGTAACGACGTTACAGGCTACGCGGCTGCGCTTGAGGCCGTCGATCGATGGTTGCCATCCCTCGATCTACAAAGCGGCGACCTGCTCATCGTGACAGCGGATCATGGCTGCGATCCCACCACTCCCTCCACGGATCATTCGCGTGAATACACTCCGCTCCTTGCCTATGGCGAGAAGGTGAAGCCCGCGGTTCCCCTGAATACCCGCAGCACATTGGCCGACATAGGGCAAACGGTAGCAGAAAATTTTGGCGCTTCTATTGCCGCAGGCAACAGCTTCCTGCACGAGATCAGAAAGGAAAATTCAAAATTTCAACACATATGAGACGGCGCATTATGGCGGGCAATTGGAAAATGTACAAGACCCCGCAAGAGACCGTCAAATTCTTTAAGGAAATCAAGCCTCTGGTTGCCGGGAACGAGCGATGCGATATCGTCATTTTTCCTCCCGCTATTGATATCGCGGCGGCTGTACAGTCAGGGAAAGGTACGCCCATTCAGATCGGGGGACAGAACGTGTACTGGGCCAAAGAAGGCGCTTACACGGGGGAAACTTCTGCCGGGATGCTCAGTGCCGCGGGAGCCACTTGGGTTCTGGTGGGCCATAGCGAACGCCGGCATCAAGTGGCGCATGAAACTGATGGTGACGTGCTAAAGAAAACCCAGGCTGCCCTATCCGCCGGGTTGGCTCCTATCATTTGCGTAGGTGAGCGCCTGGAAGAGCACAAGGCCGGTAAGGCGCATGAAGTGCTCGTTCGCCAGTTTGCCGGCGGTATCGCGGGACTCACAGAGGAACAGTTTGCGCAAATCGCGATTGCGTATGAACCGGTGTGGGCCATTGGCACCGGACAAACAGCAACGCCTCAGATTGCCTCCGAAGCGCACAAGCTAATTCGTTCGGAAGCCGAGAAGCGCTTCGGCGAAGAGGCCGCGCGCCGGATACGTATTCTGTACGGCGGCAGCGTAAAGCCGGACAACATTCAGGGCTTGATGAACGAGCCGGAGATCGACGGGACTCTGGTTGGCGGAGCCAGTCTTGATCCGGAATCGTTCGCAAAGATTGTCGAGGCAGCTTAATTATTCAGAAGCGCGGCCTGCTGGCCCGTGACGCCGGATATTCTCTACCCACCTACGGCGATTAGCGACTTCGTAAGACCTGCCATTCGCTCGCGGACAATGGTGGCATTTGGAAAAAGCTGCTGCAGCGAAGGTGCATCCAGCAGGTTCAGATCGCTCAAAAAATGGTTTACGTATGAGCTACGTTCCGCTTCGCGGGGCCGCACCAGATGCTGCCAAAGCGTAAAACGAGTAACGATGGCTCTCTGTAGCCGCTTAGGAAAATAATGGACAAACGGAAGCATCAGGTGGAGTTCGACCGGGAACCGACGGTTCGGAGTCTGAATCCAAAAGGAGCGTCCGACACGGCGAGCTTCATCCGCGAAGCGCTGTTGGTCAGATGTCGTACCTACGTGCTCAATCACCGAGTTGCTGAAAACGATATCGAAAGCATTGTCCTCAAACGGGAGCATACGGCCATCCGCGGCCACCAGATCGGCTTCGGCAAAACCGCGGTTAAGAGCGGACGGAAAGTTGAGAATCGTCAGTTGAGGGCGTATGCTGGCAAACTGCCAAATGAAGGACGAGCCACCGACATCGAGAACGCGAGTTTTAGGTGTGATACGAAACGTCTGTTCAAACAGGCGCATCCGTTGCGAGCGGAAGTGCCGGAAGGCGGCTTCCAATAGCCACGCTTGGCTCATAAATTCCCTTTCCGAAGAAGCGCCTTCAATCGCTTATTGCTGGGCTTCCTGAAAACGCCGTGCCATCGAAGCAGTGAACTGGATAGGTGCGAACCGCGTCAGAAAAGCCATGGCTGCATTCTGACGGCCGGCAATAACGAGCGGTTTCCTGGCTTTGTACCCGTTCCAGCCAATTCGGGCCACCATTGCAGCATCCATTGCGCGCCCGCTCGAAAAGAGCTTCGTCGCCGTGGCGCCGGCTCGTTTGTCGAATTCGGTTCGCGTGGGGCCTGGGCAAAGGCAAGAGACAGTGACATCGAAATCGCGCGCCTCGTTATAGAGCGCCTCCGAGAAAGAAACGACGTAGGATTTGGATGCGTAATAGACCGACATCAAAGGGCCGGGCTGAAACGCCGCAGTAGAAGCGACGTTGAGGATTCCTCCCCGGCGGCGTTGGATGAAACCAGGGAGAAACAAGCGGCTCAAATGCGTGAGCGCGCCGATATTGAGGCGCACCATCTCCATCTGCTCCGCTTCGCCGAGTTCCCAGAACCGTCCAACCAGGCCGAAGCCTGCGTTGTTGATGAGAACCTCAATCTCAATGCCCAAACGAATCAGTTGATCGAATAGCTCTTGCGGCGCGGCTGGGTTGGAGAGATCTTTAGCGACGACATGCGCGATGCGACCGGTCTGCTGGCGTATCTCGGTAGCGAGCCTGTAAAGCGGTACCTGAGAACGGGAAACCAACACGACATCCTGGCCATCGCGAGCGCAAAGATGCGCGAATTCACGGCCGATTCCGGTAGATGCACCGGTGATGAGGATCGCGGGCACGTATCAATTGTGGCATCCGTATTTTCGGCCGGGCCAACGCCGGAGGCGGGAAGGCTTGACTTCTGTTCACCACTTCATGGCAAGATGAAACATAATAAAAGTGATAAACGTCTATTGAGCCATTGACCGGGACAACTTGAGTCCTTCCTTGTCTTTATAGCTTAAAAAGGAAATTACGATGAGCAGTGCACCCCAACAGCCGACTTATATCATTCCGCCGCCTTCCGGCCCAAACTGGAAAACGCCGCTACTGATTGGAATTTTAGCTCTTTTGGTCGCCTCGAATATCTTTCTGTTCGTGCAGCTCGGCCGTGTCCGAACCGACAGCCGAAATGATATGGCGAAATTAACAGCGGATTTCAATGGCGCTATCGAACGGATGCGGATCGACTCGAACGAAGAAGTCCGCCGGGCGCGTCGCAATGTTGAAGACCTGCAAACGAGGCTGGCAGAACAGCGCCGCGACGCGGCTAAGGCAGTGGGCCAAGCCAAAATCGATGCCCAAAAGCGCGTACAGATGCTACAGGACAAAGTTGCTCAGGAACAAGCTGTCCAGCAGCAGGCGATCGCCCAGGTGAAACAGACGGCCGATACGGCGACCACGCAGTTGCAGAGCGTGTCGACCGATGTAGGCACAGTCAAAACAGATTTGGGCAATACCAAAAGCCAGCTTGAACAAACCATTGCAAATCTGAAGCGGGCTACCGGGGAACTGGATAATCACACCAGCCTGATCGCAACAAACGGCAAGGAATTACAGGCGCTCCGCGAACTCGGTGAACGGAATTACGCGGAGTTCACGATTACGAAATCCAAGAAGCCCAGCCGCGTAGGCGATGTTATGGTTGAGCTGAGAAAGGCCGATCCAAAACACAACCGGTTCACGATCCGGATTACCGCGGACGACAAAACCGTCGAGAAGAAAGATCGCAACATCAACGAGCCGATCCAGTTCTATACTTCGAAAGCTCATCAGCCGGATGAGATCGTAGTGAACGAAGTGAAAAAAGACACGATTGTGGGATATCTCGCCACCCCAAAGGTTCAAACTAGTAGAAGTGGATCTTAAACAGATGTTTTCAACGACTCCTAACCGTTACCCCGAACAGCTGATTGCGCGCATGCGCGAGGACTTGACCCAGTATGGCGTTCAAGAGACGCGGACGCCGGATGAGGTAAACCGGCTCTTAGGGCCGAACAGCGGCACCGTTCTGATGATCGTTAATTCGGTATGCGGTTGCGCCGCAGGAAAGGCGCGCCCCGCTGTCGGGCTCGCCTTGGAGCATCAGACACGGCCCGAAGCAGTCGCCACGGTGTTCGCCGGCGCAGATCTCGAAGCTGTCGCGCGCGTACGGGAGTTGCTCCCTGGTGTAGCACCCTCTTCGCCTTCGATGGCCCTATTCCGGGACGGCCAGCCGGTTTTCCTGTTACACCGGCATCAAATCGAAGCGAGCGACGCGCAGAGCATCGCAAAAACTTTGACTAACGCATTTGACCAATATTGCGTCACTGCGAAGCGGTAACCGGCCTTTTCCTGTATCCATAGAGACCTCGCTCTTCGATAAAGCGCCGGACGCCATCAGGCAGTTCCGGCGTGGGTTCTCCGGCGGCAAGTCTCTCGCGAATCGTCGAGCTGGAAACGGGAAGCGCTAAATTTTCTAAGGCTTGCACTCGAGCGCCCGGTATAGCGCGATAAACGCGCCCAGGCCGCGCCACCACGATGAACTCGGTCAAGGTGACTACCTGACGCCAATTTTTCCACGTCTCCAGCTCGTCGAAGGCATCCGCACCAATTAGAAAAAAGATGCGATCATCCACATCGACCTGGGCGCGAAATCTGATCAGCGTCTCTACCGTGTAGCTGCGTCCCTCTCCCTCCTCCAGACGCGAAGCCTCAAAGTGTGAATACGGCGCGCAGGCGATCTCCACCATGCGAAGGCGGTCTTGATACCGAGTCAGGCCGCCGGCATCTTTGTGTGGTGGATTCCCGGCTGGGACGAACAGTACGCGATCGAGCCCGAAAGCCCGCACAGCTTCTTCCGCGATTCGCAAATGGGCGCAATGTATCGGATCGAAGGTGCCGCCAAACAGGCAAATTCGCTGGGGCATGTCTTAATAACGTGTGGCCGTGCTTGGAACCGGTTCACTGGAAATCTGCTCTTCCGCCGCCCGGCTCGCCAACTCATCGCAGCGGTTGTTGTCTTCATGCGACGCGTGGCCCTTTGTCCAACTCCACTTGGTTTGATGCGCGTTCACCAGTTCGTCGAGAAGGCGCCAAAGATCCTGATTTGTGACCGGTTGCTTATCTGCTTTCTTCCAACCGTTCCGCTTCCAGCCGTGAATCCATTTTGTAATACCGTTCTTGAGATATTCGGAGTCGGTGATAATCTCTACCGAGCAAGTTTCTTTGAGACGGTTTAATCCTTCAATGGCCGCCGCAAGTTCCATACGGTTATTCGTGGTATGCGGGCTGCATCCAAAGATCTCGCGCTTGTATTCGCCGTAACGCAGAATACAGGCCCATCCACCCTTCCCTGGGTTGCCCTTGCACGCTCCATCTGTAATTAGCTGGACGTGCTTCAAGCTACTTTCTCGGATAGGTCGCAGAAGAATTGATCGACGATGTCGAGGATATGCTTTACCTCTTGCGCGCGATAGATTTCGGTTCGAAGCTTGGCGCCATTGCGTACGCCATGCGTGAAGTACGTCGCGAACTGTTTCATTTTGCCAATCGCATCCGCCTCGCCGCGCTCTTCGAGCATGAGATAGTACGTCTTCATAATCAGGTAGCGCTCGTGATCGGGAGGCGTAACGAAACTTCCGCTTGCGAGATACTCCTGAATCTGCCTGAAGATCCACGGATTGTAAGAAGCGGTGCGTCCGATCATAATGGCATCGCAGCCCGTTTGGCGATACATCGCTACCGCGTCTTCGGGTGTGACAATGTCGCCGTTGCCGATAACAGGAATTTTGACCGCCGCCTTCACTTCGGCGATTCGCGTCCAATCCGCTCGGCCGCTGTAGCCCTGCTCACGAGTGCGCGGATGTAAGGCAACTGCGGCCAGCCCGCAATCTTCGGCAATCTGAGCCATTTTTACGGCAACCAGCTCGCGATCGTTCCAACCCGCGCGAAACTTGCACGTTAAGGGGATGGAAATGGCCGAACGAACTTTCCGAAGAATCGTCTCCACCAGCGGCAAATCGCGCAATAACCCGGAGCCGCCGTTGCATTTGACCACCTTATTAACCGGGCAGCCGAAGTTGATGTCGACGATATCGAAACCACGATCTTCGCAGATTTTTGCTGCTTCGGCCAATACATCCGGATCGGACCCGAACAACTGGCAAGCGATGGGATGCTCTTCCGGCTCGAAATATAGGTATCGAAAGGTGCGAGTCGGCTTCTTTGCGTGCTGCGTGCCCACGACTCCATGGGAACTGGTGAACTCGGTCATCAGGAGCCCGCAGCCCCCCTGATTGCGAATCAGGCGTCGAAACACGGTATCCGTCACGCCCGCCATCGGAGCCAAAACGGTTGCGGGGCGAACCGGGAGGGAACCTACACGGTATTCGGCGGGAAAATCGAAAATGTACGGACGCATGATGGCTTGGGGAGCTGCGTAAATCGGATGACCGTATTTTAACTTTGCCGGTTGGAAACGGCCGGCGGGAATGCTACGTTTCACATATAGGTTGGGTAGGGTGCACCGATGGAGTCGTCTAATTTCGTCAAGATTACCGCGGCGTTTGCCGGCGGAATAGTTGTGGCGCTTGGCGGCGCCTTTCTGTTCCTGAAGACAAGTGACGTCCCGCCTCAGCCGACCGTTGCTCACGTTACGCCGGCTGTGCAGCAGACCGCAGATCCACCTCGAAGTGCCGCTGCAACTCCGGAACCAGCGACTCCGGCGCCTTCCGTTGAGCCGGTCCTTAAGCCTGTGCGGAAGCATAAACAATTCGTGCGAAAGGAGCTTCCGGCCGTTAAGCCCGCTCCTGCTCCGGAAGAGACAATCGCGCCAGCCGAAATCGCGGAGGCAGCCCAGCCACCCGCACCACCGACCCCGGCTCCGATGCCTGTCCAGGCTCCTGCCCGAGCAGTGAACGAGGATCAATACCAAGGGCCACAGCCGCAGGCGCAGGGGAGCCCCGTTGCGCCGCAGCCCCAGCAGCCGCATGTAGTCACCCTCGCGGCCGGAACAAGTATCCTCATACGCCTGGGAGAGACAGTTTCGACCGACCGCAATTATTCAGGAGACACATTCCGGGGAACGCTGGATCAGGCGATTGTCTCCGACGGCTTCATCATCGCGGACCGCGGCTCCAAAGTTCTGGGCCAGATCATTCATGCCGAAAAAGCCGGACATATGCGAGGGCTCGCCGATCTGGCCCTGAGCCTGACGGAGATTAACACGACGGACGGACAGCGAATTCGAATCTCCAGTGATACTTTCGACAAACATGGCTCTTCCAGTAAAGGCGCGGATACGGCAAAAATCGCGGGCGGAGCCGCGCTAGGAGCAATCATCGGCGCACTGGGGGGCGGCGGAAAGGGCGCTGCAATAGGAAGTGGAGCTGGAGCGGCGGCTGGTGCGGGCACGGTTTTGGTCACCCGCGGTAAAGCGGCCGTTATTCCAGCCGAAACACAAATACAGTTCCGCTTGTCGAATCCGGTGACTATAACCGAAAAACTTAATTAAGAGTTAATCCGGCATTTGAGTTTTCGCGAACGCGACGTGCGAAATTGAGATTGTAGACTGAAGACGTCTGAACGAACCCTTGCAGTCGTAGCGGAAGAGAGAATACATGATTCGACAAACATTTAAATTTGCAAGTTCCTTTTTTCTTTGCGCGTCTATGGCCATCGGAATAGCCGCCGCCGCTCAGGACAAAGCGAAAACCGGAGATCCGGCGAAGGGCAAGGAACTTTTCGAACAGTGCGCGGTTTGCCACAATGTCGATACCGACGAGAAAAAGATGGGTCCGTCCCTAAAGGGACTGTTCAAGCGCAAGACCATGACGAATGGCAAGCCCATGAACGACGCCAATGTTCTCGAGCAGATCAATAACGGCGGCAACGGCATGCCGGCATACGCCGATATGTTGTCTGCCGACGACAAGGCAAACATCCTCGCGTATTTGCATACGCTCTGATCCGCCTCACGAACTCGCACGTACCGGGGACCGGACCGCGCGTCTGATAAATTGAGAGAGATCGCTCGATCGCGTCCCCATCGTCTAGCCCGGCCTAGGACACCGCCCTTTCACGGCGATAACAGGGGTTCGAATCCCCTTGGGGACGCCAAAGCTACGTCTGGCTGCTCTGGTAAGAGTTCTGCAAGTGGCGCATTGAGATCGCCTATGCGGGCACGGAGAACACGAGACAGCACTCCGGACATTCAAGCTGGTAACTCCTCGTCATGATCCCGAACAGTAACATAAATAGGACAATCAGAATGCCGATTCCTGTCAACACCAACACGAGCAGCACGAAGCAGTTGGCGTAGAAGGGCTTTTGCTCTTTGATGATGCCCATCGGTCCGCTGTATTGGCATTGTGGGCATTTAACATTCTGCTGGAATTTATCATAAAAGGAAAGATTTCGTTGAATCCGATCCGAAATCACAGAATCCCGATTCTGCGCTGCTGTCGATGGCTTGTAACCGCACTTCGAGCAAAAACTTCCGTTATCTTGCAGCTTACCTCCACACTGCGCAGTACACTCTAAAACTGTCCCTCCGATTCGTTAATTAAATCACACCGTCATTCGCGCATAACAGACGCGGGACTGTGAAGCTCCGGACCCTGTTTGCAATATCCTGGCAACGAATGCGACCCAAATTGCAGCCATTCGACACAGCACTATCAGCGCGTGCCTGATGCATCCACGCCATAATGGCCTCGATGGACACGCGCCGGGATTTCTTCAAGAAAGCCGCTCAATTAACGGGAAGCGCGGGCTTAGCAACTGCATTATTGCCTTGCGTCAAGCGCGCTGCGGCAATCGAGCCTCCGGAGAAAAGCACGTTTCTGGACGCCG
>DAISJE010000038.1:0-15746 GCA_036821665.1 Bryobacteraceae bacterium
ATCGCCTCGCCGATGCCCCGGAGCCTGGCACGGGGGCATTCCGTCCGGAAAGCCGAAGAGTATCGTCGTAGACCTCACGGCCAAGTTTCTGTCTGCCTCGCATGAAGTGCGTATCGTGACGAATCTGTGCGTGTACTGGGACGAGATCTTCCTGATTGAAGACGCGGCCAGGCCTCGGGTGCGGCTCACGCGAATCAACGCTGAAGCGGCCAATGTCCATTTCCGGGGCTTCTCACGGGCTGTTATTGATCCCGCGCGCCAGCAGCCTGAGCAATTTCTCTATGATCAGGTACGGCCTATATCGAACTGGAATCCGACTCCGGGAATGTATACGCGTTATGGGGATGTCCGCCCGCTGGTTCAGGCAACCGACGATCGAATGGTGGTAATGGGTTCGGGCGACGAGTTGAAGCTGCAATATCCGGCAACGCAATTACCGGCTCTTCCGAAAGGTTGGACGCGCGATTATCTGCTTCTGGTAGACGGTTGGGCCAAAGACGCCGATGCCAATACAGCATACAGCCAGAGCGTTGCGCCACTACCATTCCACGCCATGAGCGCCTATCCATACAAGCAGAACGAGCATTTCCCCAATGACGCGGAACACCGGCAGTACATTCAGGATTATCTAACAAGACCGGCTCTCCGGCTCATCCGGCCGCTTGCGCCGGTAAGAGCTGGAGACTGAGATGATCGTCCGCAACGCGTTGCTAGCGATGACTCTGCTTGGCGCAATTTGCCCTCTGCTCGCACAAACTAGACCCACCGCACGCCAGATTATCGAGCGCATTCAAAAGAACGTCGGCGTCCCCTGGACGACTCCAACGGTGGACACGTTCAAAGCCGGAAGTCCCGATGAGGCGGTTACCGGAATTGCGGTGACCATGATGGCCACGCTGGATGTGCTGGAGCACGCGGCTGCAGAAAATTGTAATCTCGTCATCACGCACGAACCGACTTTTTATAGTCATCTCGATACTCTTACCCAGCTAGAGAAACAGCACGACGCCGTGCTTGCGGCCAAGCAGAAGTTCATTCAAGATCATCACCTGGTTGTCTGGCGATTTCACGATCACTGGCACGCGCGCAAGCCGGACGGCATTTTGCTTGGCATGACACACGCGCTTGGCTGGGAGAAATTTCAGAACCCGGAAAACCAGCACCTCTTCACACCGCCTGAAACCAAGCTCGACACTCTCGCCGGCGAGATCAAGCAGAAGTTAGGCGTTCGCGTGCTCCGCGTGGTCGGCGATCCGCAGCTGAAAGTGACTAAGGCCGCTTTTCTTCCCGGCGCGGCCGGGCCGGAGAAACAGATCCAATTCCTTGAGCGCGATGACGTCGAAGCGCTGCTCATAGGCGAAGTACCGGAGTGGGAAACCATCGAATACGTTGCCGACGCCGCAACTGAGCACGAGCGAAAAGCGCTCATCCTCATCGGTCACATAAAATCCGAGCAGGCGGGCATGGAAGAGTGTACCCGCTGGCTCAAGACGTTCATCACAGATGTTCCGATTCACTTCGTGCCCACGCCGGAGCCGTTTTGGCAGCCGTAACTTCGGCACGGCATTGGACGGGCAACGATGTAAGCTTCATCTGCAACTCGTTTGCCGCCGGTTCTGCCTCTATTTCTCTAAGGCGGCGTGCGACTCGATAGGCAAATCGAACATTTTCATAAGCATCGATGGCTCGATCCTCCATGCGAATCACCGCTTTCTGAACGTGATCCCAAGTGGTCAGCGCGTTCAGGCCCGCCTCCTGAACGGACGGAGCAACAATTCCAGGAGGGCCTTGGATTACCGCAAAGCACACGATGCGCATCGCTATGCCCATGAAAATACCGGCCGGACGCCATTTGACGCTGATTTTTGCCGGTGCTCCGTTCTGCATCTTGGACCTTCATACTTTTGTCGAACGAGACGTGAGGAAATCGACGGCCGTGCGGTATTTTTTCGCGCGGCACGCCTTCAGTTTGGCATTAGATAACCAGGACGCGCATAAACTATGCTGCCCGACAGATCTACGCGGACGGCGATCTTGTGAAATCCGGGAGTGTCTCGATCCGGACGGTAGCTCAGAAAATACCTGCTGCGCAGTGCGTCACCGAGTCCAATGATCGCGTCCTCCAATTGTCTTTGCTTCCGAAAGTGAAGCTGAATGCCTCCGGTTGCGGCTGTTAACAACGAGAATGGATCGGCATGCGCGCTGGCCTTTGAAACGCGACGAAGCGCTGGGACAGCCTTCGTGAGATTTATGCTCGCCTCGTATCCGCCCTTGTACCATTGACTGCCGAAGCCTTTCAGGGAAAAAGAATCCGATACAAAGGTCTTGTTCAGAAACGGAAGTGTCAACGCATAGATCTGGACATTTTCCTGCTCGGCCATAGCTTCGAGCGTTTCGATTTTCGCCTGACTTCCATCTTCGACCGGTTGTCCGATAAAAAGCAGGACGCGCGACCGAGAACGGGAGCGCTCCTTGAGCAACTCAATCGCACGAATTCCAGCATCGATCATTTTTGCCTTGTCACCGGAGGGAGAAAGCGCTCTTAAAGCAGTTTGAAGATCGCTGCCGGCGAACGGCTTTACTACTGTCACTTCGTCGTTGTAGGCAACTAGGGCTGCCTCTCCTGTTGCCGCGGCCAACGAATTGTCCAGGAGGGAACCCGTATTTTCGATGAATCCCAAATAGTCGCGGACATCACGATCGGCCTGAAGAGCAACGACCAGTGAAATGGGGACTGTGTCCAAATCGAGCGCGATAACCTGTGGCCGTTCGTTGTCGGTCAGGTGAAACGCGGCTCCTGAAAGTCCGGGGATGTACTTTCCATCCTTCGAGACGACGAGAGTCGGCACAGTCACTAACCGAACGGGAACACGAATGGTAGGCGGTTGCTGTGCGATTCCGTGTGCGGCACACGCGACGACAACCCACAACATCGTTCGGCACATCAGCTATCGGAAGATAGACGAGATTTGGAAAAGAACCGGTTGCAGATTTCTCGTGTGTGCGTGATATGCGCCGTCTCATATAGCCATGGCGGATATATCCAGTATGGCTATAATGAACGCATGGCCGAATCGAAACCGGACCCCGAAGCGCTTCTTCCTCTACCAACTGCGACCTTTCACATCCTGATGGCTCTGACTGACGAGGACCGCCATGGATATGGCATCATCCAAGATGTTTCAGCCCGAACCGCCGGCGCGCTAAAGCTCAGCGCCGGGACTTTGTATCGTTCCATCCAGCGGATGCTGGAACAAGGGCTTGTCGTTGAAGTGCGGGAGCGCCCCGGACCGGAACTGGATGACGAGCGCCGCCGGTACTACCGCGTCACAGACTTCGGGATGCGGGTAGGGCACGCGGAGGCTCGCCGATTGGCCCAACTTGTCAAGTTAGCGCGCGCACGCGGATTTGCGCCAGGGAAGGCGTAATGCGCGTCTACCGGCTTTTGCTGTTGCTGTATCCCGCAGGATTTCGTGCGCAGTACGAGAAAGAACTCTGCGCGCTATTCTCTCTGCGATTACGCGAGGCTTCGAATTCGTTCTCTCGAAGCCTGCTTTGGTTCGAGGCCGTGATCGATGTTTTGCTGACCGCAGCGCAGACACATTGGGACATTCTCCGGCAGGACATTCTCTACACGCAGCGGACACTCCGGCGGTCACCCTCCTTCGCGATCACAGCCATTGCGGTCGCGGCTTTGGGTGTGGGCGCCGCCACAGCAGCCTACACGATCACCGACTACACACTTCTGCGTCCGCTGCCATTCGCGGAAGCGGACCGTCTGGTCAAGGTCTGGGAAGATATCCCGCCTTACAGGCAGCTGGAGCCGTCGCCGCCAAATTATCGCGATTGGAAACAAATGAGCAAATCGTTCAGCGCGATGGCGGCGTTTCGCGGTCTCTCCGTGAACATGGTCGGCGTGGGGACGCCGCAGCAGATGGAAGGAGCTTCGGTAACGGCCGATCTGTTTCCGATGCTCGGCGCGCCCGCGCTTCTGGGACGTATTTTTACGGCGAGCGATGACCGCGCCGGGGCGCCGGGAACCGTGCTGTTGAGTTACAGCCTGTGGCAGCAGAAATTCGCCGGCGATCCAAACGTGCTTGGCCGCCGGGTTCTTCTCGATGGCGAACCGTATGTCGTGATCGGCGTTATGGACAAAGCATTCGGTTATCCGCGGCCGAATGTAGAACTCTGGACGCCGATGCGTTTTACGAACAGTGACTTCGAGGATCGCAACAACTATTACCTTCGTGTGGTTGGCAAGCTGCGTCCGGGCGTTTCGATCGAGCAAGCGCGTTCGGAGATGCAGATTATCTCCGATCGGTTAAAGCGGGAGTATCCGAAGGACAATGAGCATGTTGGCGTTACGATCAACCCATTGCGGGATGAGATATCTAGCCGTTCACGTCTGATGCTATTCGCGCTTCTTGGCGCGTCCTTCTGCGTTCTGCTCATTGCCTGCACGAATCTAGCGAACCTGCTGCTTGCGCGGGCCTTGGAACGGCGCAAAGAAGTTGCTTTACGAAAAGCTCTAGGCGCGGGCCGGGAACGCCTGGTCCGTCAAATGCTGACTGAGAGCCTCACTGTGGCGATCGCGGGCGGTGTGCTTGGCGTGCTCCTGGCCGCCGCGGCGATTCCGCTGCTTTCCAGGCTGATTCCGAGCACACTGCCGGTCGCGCAATTGCCAAGCATTGATTTCCGTGTAGCGCTTTTTGCATTTGCCGTAACGATCCTGACCGGTATCGGTTTCGGCGTGATTCCTTCGGCGCGGGCCGCGAGCAGAGCCGCGGTGAATGATTTGCAGGAGGGCAGCCGTCAGGGTATCGGAGGAAAAAAGGAGCACCTTCGCTCGGCCCTGGTCATCGCGGAAATAGCGATTTCCCTCGTGCTGCTGGTTTCATCGGGATTGCTCGTTCGTGCGCTTTTACAACTGGAACACACCAATCCAGGCTTTCAATCCGAGAACGTTTTGACGCTTCGAACTTCGCTGCCTATGCCCGAATACGTTCCCACTGCGCGCCGCGTTCAGTTCTACACGCGCGTTCTCTCGCAGGTCAGGCGGCTGCCCGGCGTCGTGGGCGCGGGCTATACGAGTTTCCTGCCGATTACCTTTGGCGGAGGCATTTTCCCGGTTACGCTTCCGGGTCAGCCCCAAAATGTGGATGCCGCGTTTCAACAGGCGAGTCTACGATTCATCACGCCGGGTTACCTCGAAGCGATGGGTATACCGCTGCTTCGTGGGCGCGTTATTAGCGAATCGGATACAGATAAATCGCAATTCGTCGCGGTCGTTAGCGAATCGTTCGTGAAACAGTATTGGCCAAACACGAATCCACTGGGCCGCCATTTCGATTTCGGATTCGCGACCCGAACGGTGGTTGGCGTAGTGGGCAATGTGCGGGTGCGTGGCGTGGAACGGCTGAGCGAACCGCAAGTCTATCTCTCTTACAAGCAGGTTCCGGATGGCTGGATTATCTGGTATGCGCCGAAGGATCTCGCCGTTCGCTGCCGCGTTCCCGGTGAAGCGCTTGTGCCATCCATTCGCCGCATCATTGCGCAGGCTGACCCCGAACAGCCGGTATCCGACGTTCAGATGCTTTCGCAGATCCTTGCCGAGGACATGGCGCCGCGCCTCACGCAACTGCGCGTGCTGGGCGGATTCACGTTAGTCGCCATTCTGCTGGCAGGTATCGGCATCTACGGCCTGCTTTCCTTTACGGTTTCAAATCGCTCGCAAGAGATTGGAGTGCGCATGGCGGTGGGCGCTCAATCGAAAGACATCCTTGGCATGATCTTGCGCGAGAGCCTTGCAATGGCATGTGCCGGAACGATAGTTGGGATCGGTCTGGCATACCTCGCAGCGCGCGGCCTTGAATCGCTTCTCGCCGGCGTTCAGCCAGGCGATCCTAAAACGTATGTTGCCGGTGTGATCATCGCGCTCTGCACCAGCGTGGCGGGCAGTATCTGGCCCGCGATTCGCGCGCTGCGCATCGACCCGATGACGGCAATACGCGCGGAGTAGATTGCAGCCTAGTTGGCTGGCGGATTGGCGACCGTGAACCAGGTAGCTACAGTTCCGCCTTGGCCGGGAAAGGGCTCGAATGTCACGCCGAGTTTGTGCGGTCCATTGCTTAGCTGCGTTGTGTCGAGAGCGAAGCTCCAGCCCACATTCGGACAGAACGGGACATACGGGTATTGCTGGCACACTTCCGGGCGGCTGGAGCCATAGACGGCATTTCCGTGAGAGACATCATCGATGGAAATAAGAATGTTTCCCCACGGAAAGTTGTTGCTAAATGCCCATCCTGTGAAATTCGTCAATCCACTAATCGCGCCGCCGGTTGAGTTTGGTGGATCAATAGAGATCCGAATCCTATTTTGGGTGATATTGGCTACCGTAAATGCAGCCGTTGCGGTCGACTTCCAACCCTCACTCGATTTAGCAGTGACTTCCAGCAGATGAACACCATCGGCCAGTCGCGTCGTGTCCATCGAAAAGCCCCAGCCGACATTCGGGCAACCGAACCGCCCCGGATACATGTTACACACATCAGGGCGGCTCCCACCATAGAGCGCATCCCCGTAAGAAACGCCATCGACCGAGATTGCCACGTTCGTAATCGCTGAGTAATCGTCTATGGCCCATCCCGCGAAGCCTGCAATTCCGGCCAGGGGCGTTGCGCTGCTGTTGGGCACATCGATGCAAATTCTGGTTGGATTCACGGTCCAGTTCGCGACCTGAAAAGAGTGGCGCGCAGTCGCCCGCCTGCCGCTACTTGATAATGCAGTCACCTCCAGCGTATGCGTCCCATTAGAGAAAAGTGTTGTATCAAGCGCGAAATTCCACCCTACATTCGGACAACCGCCCCGGCCTGGAAAATGAGCGCAAACGTCCGGACGCCTTCCGCCGTAGATAGCGTTTCCTAGAGCGATTCCATCCACCGATATCGCAATCTGCACAATCGAGCCCTGGTCGTCTACTGCCCAGCCGCCAGCCAGCACTGCGGCAACCGCATTCGTGTTCGACGCCGGACTATCAACTGAAATATGGATAGAATTGCCTGCCAGATTCGCTACCTGGAACGGCATCGTCGTGGTCGAATGTTGGCCGGCAGAAGACGTTGCGGTTATCTGCAGCGTATGGACGCCATCCGTGAGTAATGTGGTATCGAGTGCCGCGTTCCAGCCGACATTTGGACATTCGGGGCTTGAAACCTGCGAGCACACATCTCGCCTGCTTCCGCCATAGCCCGCGCTGCCAAAGCTCACGCCATCCACCGAAATCGCCACACTTGCAATTGGCGCATCGCTGTCGATTGCCCAACCTCCAAGTGTGCTGATGCCCCTCAAAGCCGGAGTTTGAGCGTTCGGCCGGTCTATCGAAATCTTTATCGGATTGCTGGAGGCATTAGACGTTTGGAAATGAGAGGTAGTGGTGGCTTGGCGGCCTCCGGCGGAAACACCTCTCACATCTAGCGTATGAGGACCGTCGCTAAGCAGGCTGGTGTCGAAAGAAAACGTCCATCCGACATTGGGACAGCCGCTCCGTCCAGGGTAAACCGCGCAAACATCCGGACGGCTTCCTCCATAGGTAGCAAGCCCCTGTGGCACACCATCGATAGAAATAGCCACATTCCCAATCGCCGCAAAATCGTCCACAGCCCACCCGGAAAATGTGGCGGGACCGCTGATCGTACCGCTCTGCGCGCCCGGCGAATCAATGAAGACCCGCATCGGAGGCGCACCATTGTTTACAAGAAAACCAGAGCTCGCTGTGTAGGTTTGACTGTCGCTGGAAGAAGCTGTGATGGAAACTGTATGTGGGCCATCGGGCAATAAAGTCGTTGCGAACAGGAAACCCCAACCAACATTTGGACAGCCGGCCCGATTGGGAAACACCGTGCAAACATCGGGACGGTTCGCTCCGTAAGTTGCAGCTCCATAGGGAACGCCGTCGATTGCGTACGTGAGGTTTGTAATCTCGCTCGTATCGCTGATCGCCCAGCCGGCAAACTGGACTACGCCGCTAAAATTTGATCGCTGCGATCCGGGCTGATCAATGTTGATGTGGATGTTCGAAGCGCCGGCATTACCCCACTGGTTCACAAGATTGGCAACATTAAGCGAGCCGAGGCCAGTCGCCAGATCATAGCCGGTGCCGGCCATGTAGTTAGATGCGCTGAACTGCCCTGGTACATTGTTCCCTCCACTAGTGATGTCGTTAAAGATGCAGTTGGCGGCCGGGTTGGACGATCCAGTCGCATTGCACTGCGAAAAGTTTTCTGTGGCGGCTAGGCGGTAAAGCGTATAGTCGGCCTGCCCCAAACGTGCTCCCATCTTTTGCTTCACCAGGGCCATGATTCCCGCAAACGACGGCGTTGATGCCGATGTTCCGGCGATGCCGGCAAAACGGATCTGCCCGCTGGTGGTTGCACGGCACGATCCGGCCAGGCAAATCAAATAAGGATCATGCACGGCCGATGTCAACGAGACATCCGGCACATCGCGCACTCCGTCATTCGGAATGCCAGGGACGCCGGTCTGCCAGGACGGTTTCGAAAAAAGCCGGCTCACGCCGCCGCCTCCCGCCCAGATAGCCGGACAGTAATCTAACAGGCAGGTCTCGTCCCAAGTCACCTCGGGAATGTAGGAGATCGCAGAACCTCCGCTGGCGCTGTTGGTCGAATTCCAAGAGGGCGGATACGGCGTGTAGTCGGTGAATTGGGTCCCGCCGACTGCTATCGTATACGGCGTCGAGGCGAGCGCATTCACAGAGAGGGGACCCGTGGCATAAGTTTCCGTATCGGGATTGTCGCAGCCAGCGGAGCCCGAATCGCCAGCAGCCACCGCGTAGGTGATTCCTTGTGCTGCCGCTTGTTCCGCTAGGGCAGACATTGCGGCCGCCTGTGCCTGCGTGAAATTGGCTTCGCAGGTTCCAAAACTCTCCGTCATGATGTCGGCGAGATTGTTGTCAACGATATACGCCTCGGACAGATATACGCCATCGGCGGCATTCGTCGAAGCGGAAACGACCAGTTTCACCGTCGCGCCCGGAGCCGTTGCTCCTGACCAGGACGCATCCAATACCGCCTCGGCTTCTTCGCCGCCGCCCAGATCGCCGGGATCCGGGCCGTTCAAGACAATTTGCGGAGCGTTGTTCGACAGTCCAAAGTTATGGCGAAAGTCGATTACATCCTGCACCTTAATATTGCTGCGTGCCACGACGGCAATCGTTGTGCCCTGACCATTGATACCCGCCTGATAGACAGGATTGATGTTGTAGATGACGGCATAATCGGCCGGTGAGAGCGCATGATCTCCACTGGGCGCGGTGAATTGAGGCGCTACCGAGCCGAAACTTGTCTCGCGTGTGAAATTCGTTTGCGAGAGGATGGACTGCGGGCGCGACTTGAAGTTGTGAAGACTGGCAATTCCGGCCACTACCGGCGTGAGCGCAACCGGTATCTCCGGATTACTTGCGTTGGCCAGATGCTCCTCGCCGTTTACGACGTACCGGTGAATCTCGGTATGGAACGCGTTCTCTACCTGCGCTACTGTACCGGAGAACTCGACGATATTTCGTCCGCGGTACACGCGCGCAACGCTCATGCCGTGTGATTCCAACCAGGCGCTTACCGCTTGCAAATCGGCGTCATCGGGTCCAAAGCGCTGTCCGAATTCATCAGGTGTGAGCCAATGATGATATTCGGGCGACCCATTGTCCTGCTGTCTCCGGAGCAGTTCCTGAAGCGCCGTTTCCTGTTGCGCGCTGCGGCTCAAGACCAGGAGCATGCGGGACATCGGCAGATTCGGATCGGCCAAGCCCCGGTCGAATTCGGGGCGCGCGAGCGCATGGGTGTTGCCGCGCAGAGTGCGGCGGACATTTTCGTTGATTCGCGACACGACACGCGCGGGGATTTGCGCAGCCTGTATCTGTGCAATGGCGCAAATAGAAAGTGAAACTAAGGCGAAAGCGGAGCGATATACTCCAGGCCGTAAGTGCATGCAGGAATACAGTTTGCTCGTCAGTGCTAACTTCTCACCGCGCCTGCGGGTGCGCTTTCGTACAGTAAAATCCCGCACGCGGTCTTGCCGGCGATGCAAATGTAAACAATTTGGCGTTTCTGCACGGCTATTGAAGTGCCGTACCGTTAGGGAAGTGCAGGAACATCCACCAGAGGGTGCGCGTACTTAAACGAGAATGCCCGGCGAATGCGAAATTCCATACATCATCTCTCCGTCGGAGGATTCGACCATCGCGGTCGAAGTATTCAAGACCCGGCTCATGCGAAAACGCAAACATCTGCTCTTTTTCCAGAACTTTGGCGGACAGCTTTTTTTCTCGCCCATTCACCCGGAGAAAGGGAAGCTGGATCTGACCATTGATGCGGGGTCGGTTGTTTGCCGCGATGCCTGGCTCAAGGCGAGGAAGCAACAGCGGATCACGGAATACGTCCGAAACCGGGCACTAGCGGCCGACCGCAATCCGGAAATTCATTTTTCCTCGAATCGGATCGTTTTGAAGCCGCTACGTGGATTTGTCGTAGAAGGAGTGCTGAAAGTTTGCGGCATTACGCGCGTCCTGAAAGCAAATCTCGTCGTAAGTCCCAGGGCGGACGGGCGGCTGCAATTAGATGCGGATTCTAGTATCCGGCTGACCGATTTCGGAATCACCCCGCCGTCTTGTTACTTGGGACTTGCCGGCACCAAAGATCAGGCAGTACTTCATCTGCTCCTGTGGGCACGTTATGAAGCACTGCAATAAAACCGCACTCCATCCACGTTGTTTGTAGTGACAAATCTACATCGCAGGATTGTTTAGCACCACTGCAAAGTGGTGCCATAATGAAAGTAGGCGAGGGGCTTATGTCCACCGTTCTTTGCACCGGACTTACTACTTCGGAAGCGCCTTTTATCGAAGAGGCGCGGGTGCGCCATCAACTCTATATTCATCAGCCGTACGAGTTGTATTCGGAGGAGAATCACGCGGCATGGCGGACGCTCTTTTCGCGCATGCGCGAGCGCTGGGAGCGCTATGCGAATCAGCATTTTTTGCGCGGCATTGCGTCATTGTGCCTGGACCCGCGGCGTGTGCCGCGCCTGGAAGATGTAAATCGCTTTCTGAATCCGTTGACAGGTTTTCGTGCGAAGCCGGTGAGCGGATACGTACCGAGCTTCGTATTTTTCGATTGCCTGCGCAATCGCGAGTTTCCTACGACTATTACGATTCGCCGCAGCGACCGGCTCGACTATCTGCCTGAGCCCGATATTTTCCACGACATCGCCGGCCACGTGCCCATGCACACGGACCGGCTCTTCGCCGACACACTGGTGCGCTTCGGCGAATGCGCGCACACGGCCGCCGAAATCGTCGAAGGCATTCGCGACGAAACGGTCCGTTTGCAGCGGCTGGAGAGCATCATTCGCGCGATGGCGCGTTTTTTCTGGTTCACGATCGAGTTCGGTCTGATGCGCGAAGGCAGCGCGCTGAAAGCTTATGGGAGCGGGCTACTCAGCTCGTATGGCGAGATCGTGCACGCCATCGAATCGGATGAAGTGCAGCGCTACCCGGTTCAAATCGAATGGATCATCAATCAGGCTTTTGAGATTGATCGCTTTCAGCCGTTGTTATTCGTGGTCGATTCGTTCGATCATCTTTTCGGGCTAGTTGGCGAACTCGAAAAATGGATGCGGGCGGGCAAACTGAACAACGTAGCGCCGGGCGAGCCCGTGGTGAATGAGCAGGACTTGAAAAGCTTTCTGAAAGCGAATTCGCGCTGTCCACGATAAACGAACCCGCGACGCGCCCTTTCCGCCAACTCATTTTGCAGTCGCGGTGCAGAATTCAAACCGCTTACTAACCGGCGCGGCTCAGAAACAGTATCAAGCAGCAGCTACTTCAGCAACGTTCGCCTGAGCAGGTCCAGTGCGGCCTGTGTAGCAAGCGCCCGAACGCGATATCGGTCTGCTCCATACCGGACACGAATTACTTGGGTACCTTTCGGACCAGACAATCCGACGAAAACCGTGCCGACTGGATTGAAATCCGTTCCTCCATCGGGTCCCGCGTATCCCGTCGTCGAAATTCCATAAGTGGCGCCGCTCCGTTTGCGCGCGCCCTCCGCCATAGCCGTCGCAACCGGTTCGCTTACGGCGGTATGTTGGTCAATCACTTCTTTCGGCACTCCGAGAATTTCCCGCTTCTGAGCATCCGAATACGTGACGTAGCCGCCAATGAAGAAGTCCGAACTCCCGCCGTGATCGGTCAAGCGCGCTGCCACCATGCCCCCTGTGCAACTCTCGGCTGTCGCAACGGTCGAGTGCTGCTTGCGCAGAAGCCGGCCAATTACCAGTTCCAGCGATTCATCGCGGTTTTCCGAATAAACACGCTCGCCCAAAACTTCGGCGATCGGGTTCCCAACTTCTCGCAGCAGGGCGTCCGCCGCCGCCGCAGTGTCGGCACGGGCGCGTAAATGCACGAACAAGTCTCCCGGCGATGACAGGACGGTCGTTACGGGGTTTGTGTACTTCGTATAGATCGGCGCAATCAGCGTATCGAGATCGGACTCGCCTATTCCGGTGATGCGAAAATTGCGAACGCGGATAACTTCCAGAGGAAGCACCGGGCGCAAACGCGGAACCAGTTCGTTCTCGACCATGGCCTTCAATTCACGCGGAGGTCCCGGGAGCAACGCAAGCGCGCCACGGCTTGTTGACAGAAACTGTCCGGGCGCTGTGCCGAAAGGGTTCGGCATTGCTTGTGCGCCCTCGATCAGATAGGCCTGCTTGATATTGTTCTTCGCCATCGGACGGTTAATCTGCCGAAAGCGGGTAATCAGGATGGATTCCTGCTCCAGATTGAGAAGCAGTTTGCGGCCCAGTGCCGCCGCAGCGGCTTCACGTGTCAGATCGTCTTCCGTCGGCCCGAGACCGCCGATGAGAATAACCACGTCGGAACGTTCCACCGCCGTTCGGATCGTTCGTGCCAGCCGCTCACGATCGTCGCCGATCACTTCTTTGATCACCACTTCCGCCCCGAGCAGATTCAGGTGCTCCGTCACAATCAGCGAGTTTGTGTCGATCCGTTGTGGAGTTAATAGCTCGCTGCCGATGGCGATGATCTCGGCGTTTTTGGGCATGAGCGGACTCTAGCCGAGACGCCGGCCGGCGATATCGACATCGACCCGAAACAGCGCATTGTGGGTAGCCAGGATAATCGATCGCGAGGGCGTAAAAGCAAGGCCCACAATGCCCGGACCGGAGAGAAACTGGTCTGCTTTGCCGCTGCTATCGATACGAACAATGCCCCGTCGCCCTTTGAGAGAAGCGGCTACATATAAGCGGCCCGCCGCATCGAAAGCCAAACCCTGTGGCCGTCCCAAGCCTCGGAAAAATGTCTCTACCTCGCCCGATCTGGAGATGCGATGCACGCTATCGAAGCTGGAAGTCGTTGGGCCGGTGACATATAGGTAACCTTCCGGCCCAAGAGCTAGATGATAGGCAGCAATCGAGGGTTCGAGAGTCGCAAATACGTATATCTGCCGCGAGCGGCTGATTTTGAAAATCGTGCCGCTGCGATCACCGACGTAAAGATTCTGGTCTTCGTCGAAAGCAAGTCCGGTCGCGACGCCCATGCCCTCCACGTAAACGGTCATATTGCCGGTGGGCGTGATCTGATAAACGATGCCGTCATAACGGCTCGACACGTAGAGCAGGCCGTCATGATCGAATGCCAGTCCTGTCGGGTTCATCAAGTCGGTGACAAATGGCTTCGAATTGTAATTGGTATCGACTTTATAAATCGAAACCGGCGATTTCTGCCCGCGCGACCCACTGAATGTGCTATAGATGTTGCCTTCACGATCGACCGCCGGATTCGCTACCGGATGCAGGCTATCGGCGACCTGAATCCCAAGATGAGTTTCGCGGAGGTCGCTTTGCAGCTCGCCGCTGGTCACCATAAGTTCACCCACACTTGCCGATTCCGGAACGCGCGCGATGATGTAGGAATCGCCGGCCACCATAAGCTGAGCATCCTGAGTACCCAGCCTCACCCCTGGCCGGCCAGCCGACGCGAGATGCTGCCCTCGAATGTGCAACTCGCCCCCGGTAATTGCCGCCTGAGGTTCTACCGTTGAGATAACAGGCCGCTTATTGGGCTGCTGTTCAACAGCCTGCTGTTTGCTTGCCATATCTAATAAAGTCCGAATCTGCCGCCTATATACAAGATAAGCGCCCCGTAAATGCCAGCCGCCAGATCGTCGGCGACAATGCCGCTACCCTCCGGTAGTTTCTCAAACTGCCGCACCGGCCATGGTTTCCAGATATCGAAAACCCGAAACAGGATGAATCCGGCAAGCAATGTTTTCCAGTTGAGCACGGCGGCGCCCGCCAGTGTAAGCCATTGCCCCACCACCTCGTCTATTACGACGTTACCGGGATCTTTCCGGTTCAAGAGATGCTCGGCTCGTGTAGATGACCAAATCGCAGGCAGCAAAAATACGATGACCAGGCCAATCAGAAACGTCCGGCTCGGCACGAGAAAGAAATTCAGGGCCGCCGCAATAGCAATCGCTGCCAGGGATCCGGCCGTCCCTGGGCCCCAAGGCCAGTATCCGCAGCCGAACCAGGTCGCCAGCAGAAGCGCCAGCCTGTTCACTGTTGGGGGCCTTCGGGCGGCTCTATATTTTCGTCCGGCTCCTCCAGTTCATTTCGCTTGGCCGGTGTCGAAATAACATATTTTTCCGACGCCCAATTTCCGAGATCGATTAAACGGCATCGATCGCTGCAAAAGGGCATGTTCGGGTCCTCTAAAGCGACTTCCTTTTTGCAGACAGGGCAGCGAAGGGTAGAGGACATGGCTTTTAAGCCGGACGCGGGCGTCCGGCGCGGCTCAGGGGAGCCGCCCCACCGTTATGAAGGGACAGAATGGGGAACGGGTTGACAGGCGTCATCCTCTCTGGAGCGTCCACCAACTCGCCAACCAGATCGTAATCGTGCGCTTCAGTAATCCGGAGCGTCCGCATTTCACCGGTGCGCGGCTCGCCCGGTCCAAAATCGTTGATGTAGCAAACGCCATCGATCTCCGGCGCTTGCGTGGCAAGACGAGCTTCCCATAACAATTCCGTTTCGCGCGAGGGCCCTTCCACCAGCACCGGCAATTCGCGTCCAATCAACTGCTGGTTGCGACTCTTAGAAATGCGACGTTGTAGAGTCATTAGCTTTCGCTTGCGGTTTTGAATGGTGCGTTTGTCCACCTTCGCATCCAAGTGGAAACTGGCGCTGGTTTCCTCGTCGCTGTAGGCGAAGACGCCAAGACGGTCAAAATTGGCAGCTTTGACGAAGTTGCATAGCTCATCGAAGTCGCTCTCGGACTCACCGGGAAATCCAACGATCATACTGGTGCGAATGGCTATGCCTGGAATCGTTGCTCGAATACGTTCCAGCAGTTTGAGAAAAATATCCCCGTTTGCGCCGCGCTTCATGCGCTTCAACACCGGTGCACTGGCATGCTGTAGGGGCATGTCGATGTATTTGACGAGCGCATCGTGCGCCGCGATGGTGTCCAGCAGCTTTTGTGTGATCTTGTTTGGGTACGCGTAGAGAAATCGTATCCATTTCGGAAGTTCTGTCGGAATTTCGGCCAGCCGCGTCAGCAGATCCGCCAGGCCGTTCTTTAAGCCGAGGTCTTCGCCGTAGCAGGTGGTGTCCTGGCCGATCAGGTTAATTTCGCGGACGCCCATGGCAAA
>DAISJE010000039.1:0-15715 GCA_036821665.1 Bryobacteraceae bacterium
GCTGGTCGCGAACCTTTTTTGGAATCCGCCTTATCCATTTCCCTACGAAAACAATTTCGCGATGGTTGATTTCGTTCGCCTCCAACAAACCGCGGCAAACTTCGCAGAACAGAATCTTGAGCACGAAAGGATTGCTACGGCTTGGCCCTATTCAGCCGGATTACAAGATTCCAATTACGGATTCGTGCACCACAAATTAAATGTGGTCGAGACCAATGACTTTCATCCGGCTTCGATTTGGGCTTTACCGGCCGGAAGTTTCGACGCGCTCATTACCTACAACCGGACTTGGGCGCCCCCTGGAGGCGTCGTGGCGCTTTCTCTTGTGCGTCGCTTTCTCGAAAAATTCTACGATTGGCATCCCGATATCACACCGGAACAATGCCGTGCCCTTGACCTGTGGCAAATTGCCTCCTGGAAGCTAAGAGGGCAGGAGATTGACGTATACGTGCGCGGCCGGCTCGTTCCCGTTCAGCCCTTACCGCTGCCATACGCGGCCGGGCGTTAATTGCACCCGGCGGTTATACGGCTTCAGCGGCGGCTCTCGATAGCTGACACACCCCTCGATATCACTCCAGCGATTTGGCGTGATTGCGACTTCTGTCGATTGGCACTCCACATTGCCTTCACGAGACTCCGCCGCGCGGAGAGAGGAGGATAGCTTTTCTCGTTCATGGCCCAGCCGAAATGTTCGCGGTTATACCAAGACACTTTCTCCAGCCCTGTAATCAGGCGATTCGGGTTAATTCCGATGCGTTCCAGTGTGAGGACGGCAACTGCATCACAGGCAAGTTCCAATTTCTGTGAGCGCCGGACATCATCGTGCGCCCGTGAAGCCGCATACTCCTCCCAAACATATTCATGTCCGGCCTCATGCGCGACGAGGGCTTGCAGTTCCTCAGAGCGAAGCAACTCTAACGCGCGAAGTGAGATAAGGAGAACGGCTCTGCCGTATAAGCCGGTCCAAGCCTGCGGGACCGAGATGATCTTGATCTCATACACACCATCGCGCTGGTGCACCCGGAGAACGGCAGTAAGATCCTTCATTTTCTGCTGCTGACTTCGACTCAAGTGGTGAACTTCACCTGCGGCCGGCAGAGATTTCAGTGCGATGCGCTTCTCTTCGGCGCTGACGGGAGCTGGCCGGCATGCATCAAGGTCAATACTCTGCTTACCGATTGCGAGTAAATCTATGCACGACTGCTTCGCGGCGACTGTATCCCCTGAGAACGGCAAGACCAACAAAAGAGTGGCGCACCGGAGGGCCTTGCGACGTACTACACTAGTTTTGCTTCGCTGAAAGTTGAACGTATCTCGAATAGCCATGGGCCGAGCCTGAAGCCGAGCCGACGAGCAAATCCTTTGGGACCGCTAAGTGGCGGCAAAGGATTTTTGAAGGAAATTGTGAGGCCGCTATGTTGATGACGCCAAGTGAGTTATATAACTTCGGCTCATACAGCCTGGACATGTCGTCAAGAACCCTCACTCGTTTGGGCGAGATGGTCGATCTTGCTCCGAAGACCTTCGATCTCCTCGCGCTTTTCGTGAAAAGCAATGGACGCCTGTTGTCCAAGAGTGAATTGATGGCTTCGCTTTGGCCGGACACATTCGTTGAGGAAGCAAACCTCTCGTTCCAGGTCTCCACTCTCCGAAAAGCACTCGGGCAGGACGGCATGCAATGGATCGAGACAGTTCCCAAGCACGGCTATCGGTTCAGGGCAGAGGTGAAGCCTCCGGAGCCACCGGGCCGGAACGCGAAACCACCAGCGCCGCCGCTCGATGAGCAGTTGCCGCTATGGAAGAACCGCTGGTTCCCGGCAATCGCGGTAGTCGCGATCCTCGCGATCGCGTTCATCATTGTCGCGGTTACGCGAATTCCGCTGTGGTCCTCGCTTGAACCGGACGGGTCGTCTCCGGCCGTTCCGCTGACTGCGTACCCGGGATACGAGATGCAACCATCCCTCTCACCGGATGGCAGCCAAGTGGCATTTGCGTGGAATGGGCCCACCGAGGACAATTTCGATATCTATGTGAAGCTGGTCGGTCCCGGACGGCCGCTGCGGTTGACGACGAATCCCGCGTGGGAGGACAGCCCCGCGTGGTCGCCCGATGGACGGCTTATAGCGTTCTTGCGCTTTAATACCCCAGTCAACGCAGATCTGTTCATCGTTCCGGCGTTGGGCGGAGCCGAACATAAGGTGACAAACATAAGTCTGCGATGGCAAGGCACTACCGCCTTGAACAAACGCCTCGGTTTGCAGGGGAATCTTGCCTGGACGCCCGACGGCAGATGGATTGCGTTTGGCGGCCGCCCCTCAGACGATCAGACGCCGGGAATTTGGTTAGTCGCAATGGATGGTACGGAGAAGCGATTGACCACGATTAGCAGCCATGAAGCAGGCGATTGGGCGCCGGCGTTTTCGCCGGACGGGCGCACTCTCGCATTTGTCCGGGAACGGTCTGCTGAAAGGAACGCCGTTTATGTCCTTCCACTTTCATCCGGCCTGGAACCGGCTGGCTCCCCGATACAGCTCACGCAGCGCACGTCAGTCCAGGGGCTTGCCTGGGCTCCAACGGGCCACGATCTGGTGTTTTCATCAGGAGGCCACCTCGGCTTGTCACAAATATGGAGAATCAAATTCAGGGGAGCCTTAGTCGAGGATCAGCCACAAGCTCAACTTTTGTCCTTTGGAGAGCGCGCAACGGGAATTAGTATTTCGAAGGCAGGACGCCTCGTCTACTCAGCCCAGTTCAGAAATGCTAACCTCTGGAAACTCGCGCTGAACGGACAGACTCAACAGGCGGCTACGTCCTTTGTACGTTCTACATTTGACGAAGAGACACCTGACTACTCACCCGATGGTAAGCGGCTTGCCTTTGCCTCGACGCGGTCGGGAGCGGAAGAGATCTGGCTCTCTGATGCCGACGGCTCGAACCCGGTGCAGATGACTTCGATGCGAGGGCCGCAATGCGCGAATCCCCGCTGGTCGCCTGACGGCCGGACCATTTTATTCAACTCGCGCCGCGAGGGTTCGGCCGATCTCTATCTACTCCGGCCGGATACCGGCGAGTTGCACCGGATCACCGATGATCCCGCCGAGGAAGTAGAACCGCGCTGGTCGCATGATGGAAGGACAATCTATTTCGGCTCCAATCGTACGGGACGATTGGAAGTGTGGAATATGCCGGCAACCGGAGGCGCCGCTGTCCGTGTTACGAAACACGGAGGAATGACGGCTAGCGAATCTCCAGATGGTCGCTATCTTTACTATGCCAAGGATGAAGGTTCACCGACTTCGATCTGGCGCGTGCCGATCGCGGGTGGCGAGGAAGAACTAGTCGTTAATGGGTTGAGCTACGCCTTAAACTTCGTAGTCGCAAGGCGGGGCCTTTACTTCGTATCCATCGGCAATGCGCCTTATAAGACCTCGATAGACTTTTTCGAGTACGCGACGGGGAAGCGGACTACTGTACTGAAGCTTGGCAAACAATATTGGTACGGTATGGCGTTATCGCCCGATGAGCAATCAGTGTTGTATTCCGTCGTGGACAACGCGGGGAGCAATCTCATGCTTGTCGACAAGTTTCGATAATCAGGGCAGCTCTTCTCCGGTGGCGTTTCCGGAATTTCCGCTAACCGCCCTAAAGCGATTAGAGCAGCACACGTCACGGCTTACTCGATTTCGACGGGCAGACGGATATCAACTGAGCTCGGCCGGAAACACATCTGGTTATTACAGGCTTGGTATCGGAGTTTGCCGGTCATAATGGCTGGACCCGGAGTTGCCGCGTCATTCACCTTGAAGTGTGTTTGGATCGTAAAGGATCCCGTAAAGACCGACAACATATCGTGGCCAACTTTAATGTCTTCCGGCTTCGGATATGTGATCGTACCAGCTTCCAGTGGGCCGGGCTGCCAGGTAAGCTTAAGCGGGATTAGAAACTCGTCTTTTGGTTTATCGCTATTCACATGGAAGCCGGGCAGGACGTCTACCTTTAAAGTCTGAGTGACACCGCTGTCACCATGTTTTGCGGTGATCTGAGCCGGGGTGGTGACAGTCAGCTTATTCTGTTGTGCGTATAAGGAGAGCGGCAGGAGCAGGGCGCAGAGGGTGAAGAGCTGCATTCGTCGGCTTAACATCGAGCAGACTCCGAATTTCGTTAAGATATTCATTCTTTCCAATAAGGCCAACGTGAGGATATGCAATGTTGCCCTCCCGGTCAATGATGAAGGTTGTAGGAAGTGCATCCAGTCCGCCGTATAGCTGGCTGACTGAATCGTTGCCCAACAACACCCGATAATTCATCTTGTGTTCTTCCATGTAGGGCTTTACAGCCGACCACCCATCGTCATCCATGGAAACACCCAATACCGCGAATCCTTGTGACTTATATTGCTGTTCGAATTCCTCAAACCAGGGTATTTCCAGACCGCAAGGACCGCACCAGGTCGCCCAGAAGTTCAGCAGTACCACTTTGCCCTTATAATCGGCCAGGCTGACAGATTTTCCATTCGAATCTTTGAGTGTAAAATTGGGCGCCGGTTTACGATCCTTTTCGTTTTTTGCGGAAGCGCGAACGGATTGCGAGTCGGAACACGCGGAAAACAGAGCGATAGAGCCCAGACACACGGCTGCCACAACTTTCGAACTTGCGAAATACATCTTCAAACCTCCAGTTTAGCGCCCGGGACTCTATCTAACAGTTGCGCAACTTCTCAAAGTTAGATTCGAACCAAGTCTTCCTTTGGTTACGCCATTTCGCGGCAAGAGTGCAGTCCGGATCGCTACCTACGCCGGCATACATCCAGGCAGCAGTGTCGCAGAAGCTCTCGCACACGTAGTCCTTCCAGTTTCCGGATCTTTTCTTGGCCGCCGCCGATTCGCCCAACTCTCCTTGTGCTCGCCTTTTCAACTCCCGGTACAGAAGATCGGTGTAGCTTTGCCGCACGCGATTTCCCAGGCGTGCCCAAACGAAATGAAATAACTCATGGACCAGTATTAGCGGTAGTTTCTGTGGCTTTTCCAGCAGTTCCGTTTCGAGCACGATACGGCGCTGGCGAATGAAGCTGGCTGCGTGGACAGGGATACCGATCTCACAGCCCGATAGCAGCCCTCCTCGATGGGCCGTAAGACTCTTTTGAATTGAAATCGAGATACAATCGCCCGTTAATACGGGCAACTCTGCTACCGCTTCGCGAATGCGCCTCCGGGCTTCATCGCTGAGCCGGGGGCTTAGTCGTAGGCGGAGCGGGTTGTCCCGGCGCGGGGCTCGTCGCTGGCCGTTGGAGAGATGGAATATGTGAGGCTGGGGCACTGGAAGAAGCGAAGAAATCCGGATCCTGAACCTGGACTTTGTATTTATCCACCTCGAGCTTCTGAACGATTCCGGGTTTGGCCTGCTCAAAAGTAAGCTTGCTCTTGCTGTCGACTTTGATGATCAGATACGCAGAGGAAACTCGAATGGGCTCGGAAACCTGACCGGGTTGAAGTTTTTCTATTGCTGTCTTGATATCAGCCGGAATTCCCGGGTTGCTGGTAGAGTATGTGCCAAGATTGCCGCCGGATGCCGCCGTTTGTTTGTTGTCGGATTCAGTGCGGGCCAGCGTCGCAAAATCGCCTCCATCCTTGATCTTCTTTTCGATGTCATTCGCCCGTTCTTTCGCCTGCTCTTCTGTCCGAGCGCCATTTGTCGCCGTTGACGCGGGCGTTCCGGGGGCGGTGAAGGTCACAAATATTCCACTCAGCTTTACGGTGTCAAAATCTCCCGGATGGGCGTCGTAATATTGTTTCGGGTCGCCCGCTGTGCCGCCGGTCCCTTGGCCGAGCTTCTGCATGTACGCTTGCGCCAGAATTTGTTGACGCGCGTTTTGCAACTCCTCTCGAACGGGAGGCTCCTGGTCGAGATTCAATTTCTCAGCCTGTTGCGCGAACTGCTGCTGCATGTAAAGCCGCTGCAAGCCAACCGCGAGGTTCGCCTCGAGTTGTTTGCGCTGCTCCGGTGAGAAAGGCTTCAGCAGATCGAGCGCCTGTTTAGCGGTTATTTGTTTGCCGTCGATAGTTGCGACAACGCGATTCGGATCCTGCTGTGCAACATTCTCCGGGCCTCTTGGCTTCAACGGCGTCGCGGTAGAGGCGGTGGAGGAAGATTGGGACGTTGCGGAACCAGGTGCGGGAGGGGTTCCCTGAGCATAGGCAAGGCCGGCGCAGAGAACTGCGGAAAGAAGAACACTACTACTTTTCATTCAGGGTGTAATCTTACAACCATAACATGCAGGCCGCATCCTTTTGGCCCATGTTTAGCGTTGCAGAAGATTACTGTTCGACGACCGCTTTTTTCAGGCTGCCGCCCGTTTTGGATTTCGCGCTACCGTCCACCTGGATGTTATTGACTACCTGAACGGCGCCGGCCGCACGTGCCATTCGCGTTGCCGATCCTTTGTGCTGCATGATGCTCGTGCTTCCGTCCCAGGTGACTACTCCGCGCTGCACGTGGAAACGGAATCCGTCTTTACCGATCTTCGATTTTGCAAGTTTTGTCCGAATGGTTGCTTCGATTTGTGCGTCGCTGGGCGTTATTCGCCGTTCCTGAGATGTCGCCCTGCCGGAGCTTGCGGCTCCCGCGGGGAGGGCCAGAACTACTGCCATGAAAGGAAGGAGAAGAAGAGTAAGTAAGCGTTGCATGCGAATTCCTTTTGTTCGCAGTTGTAGTGGCCGCCCGGACGTATAATTCGCAGCATGGCATGGAACAGCCGCAGAGATTTCTTACGAACTGGCGCTTTGGCCGCAAGTGCAACGGCGATGAGCGCGGCCTCCTATTCGAGGGTGGCAGGGGCAAACGACCGCATTCATCTCGGCCTGATTGGAGCAGGGGACCGCGGCACCTGGGATATGACACTGTTTCAAAACAGACCGGAGGTGCAGGTAGTCGCGGTTTGCGATATCTACGGCGCAAAAATTCGTTCTGCTCAGCAGAAGGCGCCGGGTGCCAAGGGATTTACCGATCACCGGCAGTTGTTGGCGTTTCAACCCTTGGATGCCGTACTGATTGCCACTCCCGACCACTGGCATTGCGCCATTGCTATCGACGCGCTGAATGCGGGTAAGGATGTATACGTCGAGAAACCACTCACTCGCTTGATTGACGAAGGGCCCGCCATCGTAAAAGCAGCTCGCGAAAATAATCGCGTCTGCCAGGTCGGAATGCAGCAGCGTTCCGCCAAACACTATCTTGAAGCCAAGGAGCGCTATTTCGATTCAGACAAACTTGGCGCAGTTACGCTGGCTCGGACCTGGTGGTACGGAAATAGTTATCACCTTCGAAAAGCTCCTGATTCCCTGCGCACCCAACCCGCGGATCTGGATTGGGCTCACTTTCTGGGCCCGGCAAAGTGGCGCGACTATGACCCACAGCAATACTTCAATTGGAGAGCGTATCTCGACTTCGGCGGCGGCCAGGTAACGGACTTGTTCACGCATTGGATCGATGTTGTTCATTTGTTCATGCATCAGGAAGTACCATCTTCGGCGGCCGCTGCAGGAGGCATTTATCACTATCGAGACGGCCGCACCGCGCCCGATACGATCAATGTGCTGCTCGAATATCGCGATTCAGAACCATTTACCGCTACGTTTGAAGCGACACTGGCGCCTGGTATTAAAGGTGCGGCGATTGAGATGTGCGGAACAGATGGGCGGCTATGGATTGATCGGTCGCGGTACGAATATTACCCGGTCGGTGCGAAAGAGCCCGCCGAGGTGGTCAAGGCTGAAGTCATGCCGGGTGTTCGCGATTCGCTTACCCAAAGTCACATCAATAATTTCATTGATTGTATGAAGAGCCGGGAGCGGCCTAACGGCGATGTGCTGATTGGACACCGTTCTGCCCAGGCGTCCCATTTAGGCAATCTCTCCTATGAACAGCAGCGCCGTATTGCGTTCGATCCCGTACGCGAGGAAATCTTACCGCTCTAAAAGACGTTTGTGCCGGCCGGCTCTACAAATGCGCTTGAACCAATTCGGGAACCGCGGGATGGCCAGTATACATCTCTACGGCCTGATCGGGCGCTCCGTCGAAAACAACGCTGCCGCGATTTAGAAAAACCGCGCGGTCGCAATACTCCACAACCTGCGACATGCTATGTGTGACCAGCAAAATAGTTTTGCCTGCTTCCCGGAAACGGCGGATGCGGCGGAAACATTTTTCCTGGAACGCTGTGTCGCCCACTGCAAGGATCTCGTCCATGATGAGAATAGCGGGATCTACTTCTGTTGCCACGGCAAACGCCAGCCGCGTGTACATGCCCGAGGAGTACTGTTTCATGGGCGAGTCGATAAAATCGCCGATCTCGGCGAAATCGATGATGCTCTCCTCCTTCTCCTGCATCTGCTTTTTGGAGTAGCCCATCAGGAGTCCGTTCAGAAGTATATTTTCGCGCCCGGTCAATTCCGGATGCATGCCGGCGCCCAATTCTAGAAGCGGAGCAATGGATCCTTTTACCTCGACGTGCCCGCAAGTCGGTTTATACACGCCCGCAATGATCTTCAACAGGGTGCTTTTTCCAGAACCATTCCGCCCGATAATCCCTACCATCTCGCCCCGGCCGATGGCAAGCGAGACATTCTTGACGGCATCGAACTCGTGATATTGAACCGTGTGGCGAAAGAACTTCGAAAATAATTCGCGGAGCGTGTCCGGACGTTCGTGAATAACCCGGAACTTTCGGGTCACGTCTTCGACTCTGATTGCAATATCGCTGGAATGCATAGTGCCTCAGACGTGAAACACAAATTCGTCCTGGTGCCGCCGAAAGATAGCAAAGCCAATAATCAGCGCTAAAAACCCACAGACGAAAGAAGCTACAATCGACCGGGTCGCGGGCAATATCCCGTAGTATACGCTTAGCCGGAATTGATTCAATGCAAAAATCAGAGGGTTTAATTTAAACAGCCATTGGTATCGGTGCGGAATGGAATCGATCGAATAAATAATTGGCGTAAGGTAAAACAACACGTTCAACAATACTTGAATGATATGGGCGACATCGCGATAGTACACATTTGCGGTCGCAAAGAAAAACGTTGCTCCAAGTGTGAAAATCGTTAGTGCAACCAGTGGTACAGGAAGGAACAACCACGTCCAATAAAAAGGATGGCGCATTACGAGCACGATAAGCACCAGCGGAATCATGGAAAGCAGCAGGTTAATCATGTTCGATACCACCGCTGCAACCGGAAAAACCGCCTTTGTGACGGCTATTTTCTTAATTAAGTCGCCGTTTCCCACGATCGATTCGACGGCGTAAGAGAGGGATTGCGCAAAAAATGTCCAAGGCAGTAGCACGCTCAGCAGGAAGATCGCGTAATGCGGGATATTTATGGGCATGACGGTGGAAAACACCACTGCCAGCACGAGCATGAGGAGCATTGGATTTAACAATGCCCAGAGAAAGCCCAATAGCGATCGTTTGTAACGCAGCTTCAGCTCTTTAAGCGCTAGTGCCCAAATCAGTTGTCGATTCCGGTATGTATCCCACAGCAGTTCCATCAAGGTTGAGGCTCACTACGATAGTTCCCCCATTTTAACCTTTTGCCTGTTTTTAGCCCACCGCGGGTCACTTCAACGGAATATCCGCTGCTAGCCCCCATTGTTGGGCTATCGTCGCGTTCGGATAGCTGCTTAAACTATCCATGGTGAGTACGTACCAGGTTCCGTTCGAAGGCCTCCAGACTGCAAGATCCGACTTCCCGTCACCGTTGAAATCCTTTGGAAGCGGAATGTCGCTTTTGAGCCCCCACTGCTGAATCAGAAGATTGGATGGATGACTGCTCGGAATGATAAACCAAATTCCGTTGGATGGTCTCCAGACCGCAAAATCGATTTGCCCGTCGCCGTCGTAGTCGGCCGGGACAGGTGTGTCGCCCGGCAGTCCCCACTGCTGCGCGATGCCTGCTCCAGTGCTGCTCGGAATGACATACCAAGTGCCATTCGAAGGTCTCCAGACCGCAAAATCGGTTTTGCCGTCGCCATCGTAGTCGGCCGGGACGGGTAGGTCGCCCGGCAGCCCCCACTGCTGCGCGATGCCCGCTCCAGTGCTGCTCGGAATGACATACCAAGTGCCATTCGAAGGTCTCCAGACCGCAAAATCGGTTTTGCCGTCGCCGTCGTAGTCCCCCGGAAGGGGAATGTCGCCCGGCAGACCCCACTGCTGCGCGATACCCGCTCCAGTGCTGCTCAGAATGACATACCACGTACCATTCGAAGGTCTCCAGACCGCAAAATCGGTTTTGCCGTCGCCGTCGTAGTCCCCCGGAAGGGGAATGTCGCCCGGCAGACCCCATTGCTGAACGATCGCTGACCCATTTTGGGAAAGCATATACCATGTTCCGTTCGACCGTCTCCACACCGTAAAATTCGAGTTGCCCTGCGTACGCGAGGAGCCCGTAAGCGGCAGTTGCCAAGACCCTCCATCGGAGCCGCTGATGCTGATCGCGGCGCTTTGACTTCCGGCAAGTAGTGGTGAAAACATCACCGTTACCGTGCAACTCTGCTGAACCGCTATACTGCCGCCGCAGGTATTGCTAATTATGTTGAAGGCGGAAGCATTTGCCCCGGTAATAGCCAACCCCGCCAACGTTAGCGCGGCCGTTCCGCTATTTGCGATCGAGACGCTTTGTGTACTTGCGCTTCGTATTCGCTGATTACCGAAACTCACATTGCTGGGAGCAAATGATATCTGCGGGCTGCCGAGACCCGTACCGGTAATCGCTACTACTTGCGGCGAATCAGGTGCGCTGTTGGTAAAGGTCAAAAAAGCGGTTCTGGAGCCCATGCCGGAAGGTGACAAAGAGACAGAGGCTGTGCAATTCGACCCAACCGCCAATACCCCACCGCATGTCGTGGTTAGCTTAAAATCTCCCGCGTTCGGCCCCGACAACGAAACACCGAAAATCGAAAGAGCAGTATTGCCATTGCTGGTGAGGTTTATCGTTTGTGCCCCGCTAGTCCAGCCGATCGCCTGCCCGGTAAACGTCAAGCTCATAGAGCTCAGACTGGCTCGCGCCGCCAGAACTCCTATTCCACTCAGATTGACGCTTTGTGGCGCACTGGCGACTGAATCGTTAAACACTAACGTAGCCGAGCGTGTGCCCAGCGCCGTCGGCGTAAACGTTACCGTCACAGTGCAGCTTGCGCCGACACCAAGCGCCGCGCCGCATGTTGTGGCGGCATTAAAGTCCGTCGCATTTGCTCCTGTAACCCAGATATTGCTGATGCCAAGAATCGCGTTCCCAGAGTTCGTAACAATCACCGGAGACAACACCTTGGATACACCGATATTCTGGCTCCCAAATGTCAGGTTTGCAGCACTCAATGCGACATTGGGCACGGGTCCGAATGCCCCGTTCCCCATTAATGTCGCAACCGGAGCCGGCGAAGATAGATTCAAAGCATTCGTGGTTATTGACACATTTCCGCTCAATGAAAAGGTAGTGGTCGGGACGAATGCTACGCTGATCGTGCAACTTGATCCGGCTGCAACGCTGGATGCAGAAGAGCAGTCCACATAGCCCGACGATAGCTGGCGAAAATTTCCGGTGAGAGCAATTGAACTGAAATTCAAAGCGCTGTTCCCGATGTTCTCAACAGTTAAAAGCTGTGCCGGGCTGGCTAAGCCGACGTTCGTTGTGCCGAAAGCCAAGGCCCGTGATTGGAATACGACCTTGCGAATGACGTTGTTTCCGTTGTCGGCAATGTACAGGCTCCCCGCGGCGTCCAGCGCGAGCCCCGATGGATTGGCCATGTTGGCTGCGGTAGATGTACCTCCGTCTCCGTAGTATCCATATGCGCCGTTACCGGCAATCGTATTGATCGTGCCGGAAGCACCTTGTACTTGCCGGATCGCGTTATTGCCGTAGTCTGCGATATAAATGTTATTCGCTGCGTCGAGCCGGACACAATTCGGAGAATGGAGCGACGCGCTGGCGCCTGGTCCCAGATCGCCGTTATATCCGGGGCTGCCGTTTCCAGCGATGGCCGTAATTAGCCCTGATGCAGCATTCACGAACCGAATCATATTGTGGCCGGTATCGGCAATATAGAGATTACCGGCGGCATCCACCGCTATGCTGGTCGGATTATTTAGTCTCGCCTGAGTGGCTAGTGCGCCGTCACCGACCCCATCGGTTCCCGTGGCTGTACCACCACCTGCAATTGCCGTGATCACTCCTGAAACTGCATCCACTCTGCGAATCAGTCCATGAAATGAATCCGCAATATATAGATTTCCTGCCGCATCGGTTGCCACATCGCTGGGACCACTTAGTAGCGCCGCAGTAGCGAGGCCACCATCACCTAAGCCATCCGATCCGGATGACGCGTGTGCTCCTCCGACTACGGTCGTGATAATGCCCGTGGTCGTGTTGACTTCGCGAATGAGGTTATTGCCTTTATCCGCAATGTAGAGATTGCCTGCCCCATCGATGGCAACCGATGTGGGCGTGTTTAGCTTAGCTTCGGTCGCCGGTCCTCCATCCCCGGAATTGCCGGCTATCGGTGGGACCCCGGCAACGGTACTAATCACGCCCGTGGCAATCGAAATTTTACGAACCACCTGATTCAGAGAATCGGCGATATAGAGGTTGCCTACGGCATCGACGGCAACTCCTTGTGGATTTGCGAAAGTAGCTCCGGTAGCAAGCTGGTTATCGCCTGAATAGTTCCAACTTCCAGTGCCTGCATACGTGCTGATAACTCCCGGATAGATGACTGCCTCCGAGGCCACTCCAATTCCGTGTAGTGGCGTCGTGCCAAGTACGATCCCGCCTTGGCTCCTGGCAATCACCGCATCCTTTGAAACACCCGGGTATCGCGGCTGAAATATTACCGAGAGTGAACAGGTTACGGTCGCCGCGATCGTACAATTCGCAACGCCGGCTTTGAAGTCTCGTCCATACACAAACGAAAAGTTGGGCGCCGCACCTAGGGCGGGGAATGCATAGTTAAGAATAACGGGAGCCGAACCGGGTCCATTGGCCGCAGCCTGTCCCAGATCCTGTGTGCCGGGAATGGTATACGTTACAGCTTCCGCCACGTTGCTCAGCGTGGCCATCAGGACGCCCATCGTCAGTGCACGGAAGATCGCTAGTCGATGTAGTGTGTTTGGTCTTGATCGCAACATGTCAAAGGCACTACGAGACCCCAAGTGGCATCGGGGCCTTCTTTGAACTAAATCGGCGTGTTGCTCAATACGGTTTAAGGCGAGAATAATCCTAGATCAATCTGCTAAAGTTTGAATCCGGAACCGACGAATGAAGAAAGATGCCTGAATCATGAAGACTTCACGCCGCTCATTCCTGGGCCGTGCTGCACTTGGCACTGCGGCGGGTATAGCGGACAATTCAGCTGAGTCGTCACCGGCCGAACCGAAGCAAGCCGACGCGGTACTTCCGCCGGAATTGAGGCAGGGAAGCGCTACCCGTTCTTATCCCCGAGTCTTCACCGGCAGACATCTGTCAATGATCGCTTTCCCACTCGGCGGCGTCGCCGCCGGCAGTGTCAGCCTGGGCGGACGCGGGCAACTTCGCGATTGGGAAATTTTCAATCGCGCAGATAAGGGAAATAATCTGTCGTACGCGCTGCCGTCCATTTGGGTGCAAACCGGCGATGGTAAACCGATCGCCCGTGTCCTCGAATCGCGCTACCAACCTCCTTACGAAGGGCAAGATGGCCTCGGCTCGCAAAATGCACCCGGACTCTCCCGCCTTGCCTCCGCGCGGTTCACCGGCGCGTATCCCTTCGCGCAAATCGATTTCGAAGATCAATCTCTACCCGTTCGCGTTTCGCTCGAGGCGTTCTCGCCGTTCATTCCGCACGAGCCTGACGATTCCGGCCTGCCGGTGGCAGTTTTGCGATATCGCGTGCACAATCCGGGCAGGCGGCAATCGCAGGTCTCAATTGCCTGGTCGATTGAGAATCCGGTGATTTCGCACGAGCGCTCCGCTCCCGAACGTCCTGACCTTGATAAGCGGACGAACGAGTTCCGAACGGGCGACGGCATCTCGGGACTCTTCATGAACAATCACGGGCTTCCTGAAAGCGACGCTTTTCACGGCACCTTCGTACTTGCAACTCGGAACCAGGACGACGCAAAACTCACCTATCTTCGAGGTTGGCCAAAGGGCCGGTGGTGGAACTCGCCGCTGTTGTTCTGGGACGATTTCTCTTCCGACGGTGAGCTTGGCCCTGAACCGGAACAATTGAGCGCGATCGGCGCGCTTTGCCTGAATCAAAGCCTGCCGCCCGGTGCCTCTCACACTTACGAGTTTCTGCTCGCCTGGCATTTCCCGAATCGCACCCCCGCCCGCTGTGGATGGACCGCGCCCAAGGGCTATGAAAACGTCATCATTGGGAATTGGTACACGACCCGCTTCCATGATGCCTGGGATGCCGCAACATACGCCGCAGCCCACCTGGATGAGTTAGAACGAAAAACGCGCCTGTTCGCCAATGCCCTCCACGACAGCACGATTCCCGAGGCCGTCAAAGATGCTGCCTCGGCGAATTTGTCCACTCTCGCAAGTACTACATGCTTCCGCACCGCTGACGGAGAGTTCCACGGCTTCGAAGGCTCCGACGATTCCATCGGCTGCTGCTTCGGAAACTGCACGCACGTCTGGAACTACGAAACCGTAACCGCTCACCTGTTTCCCAGCTTCGCCCACTCGCTGCGCAAATCGGCTTTCGGTTTTTCGATGGACGATGCGGGCGCCATGCACTTCCGGCAATTGTTGCCCGACGGCAAGGAGCGTAGTGGTTTCGCCGCCGCCGACGGGCAGATGGGCCAAATTGTACACGCTTACCTGGATTGGATCTTGTCCGGCGACCGGCAATGGCTCGAAAATCTCTGGCCGCGCATTAAGAAAGCACTCCAATTCGCATGGGTTCCCGGAGGATGGGACGCAAATCGTGATGGTGTTATGGAAGGCGTGCAGCACAACACCTTCGACATCGAATTCTACGGTCCCAACCCGTTTTGCGGGATCTACTATCTCGCCGCCTTGCGTGCTTGCGAAGAAATGGCCCGGACTCTCGGCGAATCTGAGTTCGCAAACGAGTGCCGTCGTCTCTTTCAAAGCGGGAGCCGTTGGATCGATTCAAATCTGTTCAACGGCGAATACTACATCCAGCAGGTCAGACCCACCAGCAACGATGACATCGCGCCATCGCTCCGAAGTTCGATGGGCGCGGAGGATCCGGAGCACCCCGAATTCCAGCTCGGGAAAGGCTGCTTGGCGGATCAGTTGATCGGGCAATATCTTGCCGAAGTCGCAGGCTTGGGACTCTTAGTCAATGAAGGGCACCTTCGTACAACGCTCGAATCCATCTACCGGTACAATCACAAACCTGTCCTGTACGACCACGATTGCGTGCAACGCACGTACGCGCTGAACGATGAGCCTGCCCTGGTTGTCTGCGATTATGCCTCTGCTCCGCGCCCAAAAATTCCATTCCCGTATTTCGCCGAAGTGTGGAGCGGATATGAGTACTCGACCTCCTCGCTGATGTTGTATCTGGGAATCAAGCATGGCGAGGACTGCTTTGCCGATACCCGCAGCAGATACGACGGCGAGCGCCGCAATCCCTGGGACGAAGCGGAGTGCGGGCACCACTATGTCCGCCCCATGTCCTCATGGAGCGGTGTACTCGCGCTCAGCGG
>DAISJE010000040.1:0-1836 GCA_036821665.1 Bryobacteraceae bacterium
AACTCATGCTGGATAATCTGGCGCCCTGTATTTACTGCAATGTTCAGCCGCTGACCCCGACCGGGTATATCAGAGGGCGTTCCGACAACGATCGTACGCACATATTGAGCATTAACGCGCTGTATGACATACCGGTCGGCACGAACCGGAAATATCTCGGCAGCATGAATCGCGCTCTGAACTGGGTAATTGGCGGGTGGGAACTTAGTGGAATTTACAGCTTTACTTCGGGTCAACCTCTCACATTCGATGTTCCTGGCGCAACTCTGGGCAACGGTTATGATACGCGCCCTAATCTTGTCGGTAGTCTGAGCATCCCGAATCAGAGCGCATCGCTCTGGTTCAATCCGGTGGCGCTTGTGGCCCCCGCTCCGTTCATGCATGGGAATTCGGGCTTGAACATTTTGGATGGCCCAGCCAATAACAATCTGGATACAGCGTTGCTGAAGAATTTCAACTTCTCCGAATCCGGCTACGTCCAGTTCCGCTGGGAAATGTTTAATGCGTTGAACCACACCAATCTCGGGTTGCCGAATACGTCCATCGGACAGTCCACAACGGGGCAGATCTTCAGTGCCGGTCCGGCGCGAGTAATCCAGTTCGGTTTGAAGTTGATTTTCTGAAGCCGTGGCGCCGTATCCTATTCGTGGGTTCCGCAGACAATGATGGTATGACTTCCGGCTACACGTATCTGGCTGCGGGACTCGCCAGCTTTAGCTTCCTCGGCATTTTCGCCAAAATTGCAGATCTGAAGCGTTGCCGGCCCACAGCCTTGTACGTAATGATGTGCGTGTCAGCGACGCTTCTTTCGACGGCTGCGGCAGTTTTTTCAGGTCAAACGTTTTCCCATCTGCCCGGAGTAGTGATCGAGATCGCAATTCCGTTCGGAGCACTGGCGGCACTGGCCGGTATCGCCTTTCAGGCGGGCATCCGTTACGGTAAGTTGGCTACAAGCTGGCTGATTATCAACCTATCGGCCGCTGTACCCACAATCGGATCCGTGTTGTTTTACCACGAGAACATGAGCATACGCCACATAGTCGCGCTTTGCCTGATGGCGATCTCGGTAGTCCTGCTATGGAAAGACAAGCAGGAAGATGAACGAAAGGCTCAGGCAGCCACACCGGCTCTGAAGGAAAACGTATGTGGCTGAGACTGATGGCCATCGCATTCCTCGCGAACGGTCTTGGGCCGTTCGGGTTACGCGTGCTTGAAGACAAGGGATTGCTCGCTCCGAATCGGCTGCCGTATCTTGCCTGGTGGTACGCCGGCGGACTCCTGCTGGCCGCCATTCCATATCTGCGGCGGCCTCAATGGCTCAGCCGTCCCGAGGTTTTTCTCGGAGTTGCTATGGCCTGCTGTAGCTTCGGAGGGCAGCTCGCCACCGCGCTTGCCCTTGCATCCTTGCCCGGTCACATCGCGTTCGCGGTGACCACCGGCGGCAACCTGTTCATCGTGGCTGCCGCGGGAATATTTGTTTTTCGTGAGCGCATTGGCGTTTATGGCTCAGCGGGAATTCTGCTAGGCATTGCCTCTCTTTTACTGCTTGGATAGACTTGCTGCATACCTTCCGAAAAGCTTCAGGTGAATTATGCTGCAGACGGATTCCAATAGGGTTGATGATTCAAGCCCCTTAGAGAACGAGTGTTTGAGGCCCGCATTTGCTGAAAAGACGCAATCCGTTCCCGCCTTGGAGAGAGGGTTGGCAATCCTGGAATTCCTCTCCAAGTCGAAGCATGGGCTTACGCTCACACAACTCACGAGTCAACTGCAGCTTCCGAAAAGTTCCGTTCACTGCCTCTTGCTGACCTTTGAGCGCCACGGCTACCTGTATCG